>NZ_JEMO01000011.1:0-35480 GCF_000582475.1 Nesterenkonia sp. AN1 | reverse complement strand
CTCATGCGCGGTCGAGCGGGTCAGGCCCTGGACCGCGCTGCGGGCCGCGCGCACGGCGGGATCGCCGGTGCCCAGCGGGTCCCGCGAGACGGTGATGACCCGGCCGGAGGGCTTGAGCTGCTTGAGCAGCATCCCGGTCTCCAACACGGTGCTGCTCAGGGCTGCTGGGCTGGAGGCGGAGTCGAAGCAGGCGACGACGCCGGCCACCTTCTCCTTGGGCCCGACGTGCCGACGCACGTCTAGGTTCCAGCCGAGCAGCCGGTCCGCGAGCGCCGAGGCGGCCGCGGAGCTGCCCAGCACGACCACGGGGCCCTCGATGAGCGGGCGTCCGGGTCGGTGCCGACGCAGCTTCGCCGGCTGCGGGAGGCCGAGGTTCTTGGTCAGGGCGCGGCCGAAGCCGGTGTTGGCGAATTCGGTGTAGGTGTCTCGAGCCATGGAGCGGTTACCGTCCTTCGATGATCGCGGTGATGCCCTGGCCGCCGGCGGCGCAGACCGAGATGAAACCGAGCTTGCCGGGCTTGCCGTGCAGCGCCTTGGCCAGCGTGGCGACGATGCGTCCGCCGGTGGCGGCGAAGGGGTGCCCGGCGGCCAGTGAGGAGCCGTTGACGTTGAGCCGGCTGCGGTCGATGGTGCCCAGTGCTGAGTCCAGTCCGAGCTTGTTCTTGCAGAACTCCTCGGACTCCCAGGCCTTGATCTGGGCCAGCACCGTGGAGGCGAAGGCCTCGTGGATCTCGAGGTATTCGAAGTCCGAGAAGCTCAGGTTGTTGCGCTTGAGCATCCGGGCGGCGGCATAGGCGGGAGCCATCAGCAGGCCCTCGGCGCCGTCGACGAAGTCCACTGCGCCTTCCTCGTAGTCGATGAAGTTCGCCAGCTTGGGCAGATCGTGCTGATCGGCCCATTCCTCGGAGCCCAGCAGCACTGCGGAGGCGCCGTCGGTCAGCGCGGTGGAGTTCGCCGCGGTCATGGTGGCCTCATTGCCGAGGTCACGCCCGAAGGCCGGGGAGAGCTTGCCCAGCTTCTCCAGGGTGGAGTCGGCGCGCATGTTGTTGTCCCGGCTGACGCCCTTGAACGGGGTGACCAGGTCGTCGAAGAAGCCGCGGTCGTAGGCGGCGGCGAGGTTCTTGTGGCTGGCCAGCGCGAGCTCGTCCTGCTCGGCCCGGGTGATGCCCCAGGCGTGGGCGGTGATCGCCATGTGCTCACCCATGGACATGCCGGTGCGCGGCTCGTTGACTCCGGGGGCCTGCGGGGCCAGGTGGCCTGGGCGGATCTTGGCCAGCGCCTTGAGCCGCTGGCTGACCGTCTTCGCCCGGTTGGCCTCCATCAGGATCCCGCGCAGCTCGTCGGTGACCACGATCGGGGCGTCGGAGATGGAGTCCACTCCCCCGGCGATGGCCGAGTCGATCTGGCCCAGCTTGATCTTGTTCGCCATCGAACCGATGGCCTCCATGCCGGTGGCGCACGCCATCTGCACGTCGAAGGCCGGGGTCTTGGGGTCCAGCGGGGTGCCCAGCACCGACTCGCGGGTGAGGTTGAAGTTCTTGGAGTGCTTCATCACGGCACCGGCGGCGACGGTGCCGATCTGTTCACCCTGGAGCCCGAAGCGGGCCACGAGGCCGTTCAGCGTCGAGGTGAGCATGTCCTGGTTGCCTGCGGTGGCGTAGGCGGTGTGGGCCCGGGCGAAGGGGATGCGGTTTCCGCCGATGATGACGGCGTCGCGGATGTTCTGTGCACTCATGGAACTGACTCCTGGGTCGAGGGGTGCAGGCACCCGACGGCATATCCGCTGGGTCAGCGGGTCCGGCAGGTCTTGCATTTGTTACTGGTCAGTATCATAGACTATTTTGTGTGCAGGATCACTGATCACCCCCGCGCCGAGGAACCGGCGCCGATCATCCCGTGCGCCTGACGCTCAACCCCAGTCTGAGGAGACCTCATGTCACACCACCCGGTCACCGACCCGATCGCTCACCCCATCACCGACCCGATCGAGACCCTCGATTCCGCCGACGCGGTCCGCGTGGACAAGCAGGTGATGGAGGACGTGCTGCTCGGACACTGGGCCGAGACCCGGCGCCAGGCCCGTGAGCTGCTCAAGGACTCCACCTTCCACAAGGTCGAGGGGCTCTCTAAGGAGGACCACCGCGAGCGGGTCTTTCAGCAGATGGTCCAGCTCTCCGAGGACGGCGCCGTGCACCGGGCCTTCCCCAAGGAGTTCGGCGGCGCCGATGCCCATGGCGCGAACATTGCGGCCTTCGAGGAGCTGGTCACCGCTGACCCCTCGCTGCAGATCAAAGCCGGTGTCCAATGGGGGCTCTTCGCCGCCGCGGTGCTGCACCTGGGCTCCGCCGACCACCACCGCCGATTCCTTCCCGCGACCATGGACCTCCGGGCCCCCGGCGCCTTCGCGATGACCGAGTTCGGGCACGGCTCCGATGTGGCCTCCATCGGCACCACCGCGACCTACGATCCGGACACCGAGGAGTTCATCCTCAACACTCCGTTCCCGGCGGCCACCAAGCGCTACCTCGGCAATGCCGCGAATGACGCCAAGGACGCCGTGGTCTTCGCCCAGCTGATCACCAATGGGGTCAACCACGGGGTGCACTGCCTCTACACCAACATCCGAGGCGAGGACGGTCAGCCGCTGGCAGGGATCACCATCACCGACGAGGGCCAGAAGGGCGGCCTCAACGGGGTCGACAACGGCTGCTTCACCTTCGACAACATCCGGGTCCCACGGACCAACCTGCTCAACCGCTACGGCGACGTCGCCGCGGACGGCAGCTACAGCTCCCCGATCGACTCCCCCGGCCGGCGCTTCTTCACGATGCTGGGAACCCTGGTGCAGGGACGGGTCTCACTCACCGGCGCCTCGGTGGCGGCCTCGAAGCTCGCGCTGATCGGCGCGGTCACCTACGGCAACCAGCGCCGCCAGTTCAACGCCTCCTCCACCATCGAGGAAGAGGTGCTGCTGGACTACCAGCTGCACCAGCGCCGACTGTTGCCCCGGTTGGCGACCACCTTCGCGGCGAACTTCGCGCACGAGAACCTCCTGGTCAAGCTCGATGACGTGTTCTCCGGCAAGGACGACTCGGATGAGAACCGGCAGGAGCTGGAGACCCTGGCCGCGGCGATCAAGTCCGTGACCACCTGGCACGCGCTGGACACCCTGCAGGAGGCCCGCGAGGCCTGTGGCGGCGCCGGGTTCATCTCGGAGAACCGGCTGGTCTCGCTGCGCGCGGACCTCGACGTCTACGTCACCTTCGAAGGTGACAACAACGTGCTGCTCCAGCTGGTGGCCAAGCGCCTGCTCAGCGACTACGCCGCGGAGTTCAAGGGCGCCGACTTCGGGGTGCTCTCGCGCTACGTGGCCAACCAGGCCCAAGGCACCGTGATGAACCGCTTCGGGCTGCGCAGGGCCTTCCAGTCCGTCCAGGACACCGGAGATGAACGCCGCAGCGCCAACTGGTTCAAGCAGCCCGACGTGCAGCGGGCGCTGCTCACCGACCGTTCCCGGCAGATGGTCATCGACGTGGCCGGCGAGCTGCGCTCGGCCTCGAAGCTGCCGGCGGCGAAGCAGGCGGAGATCTTCAACGAACACCAGTACGAGATCATCAACGCCGCCAAGGCCCACGCGGACCTGCTGCTCTGGGAGTCCTTCACCGAGGCCCTGGAGAAGGTCAGCGATCCGGGCACCCGGCAGATCATGACCTGGCTGCGCGACCTCTACGCGCTGACCAAGATCGAGGACACGCTGGACTGGTATCTGCTCCACGGCCGGATCTCCGCCCAGCGCGCCCGCACGCTGAGCCCGTACGTGAACCGGCTGCTGGCGCGGCTGCGCCCGCACGCCCAGGACATCGTGGACTCCTTCGGCTACTCCCCCGAGCACGTGCGCATGGAGATCACCTCCGGCTCCGAGCAGCGGCGCCAGGACGAGTCCATGGAGTACTACCGGACGCTGCGCGCCTCCCCCGAGGCGCCGGTGGATGAGAAGCTGATCCACGCACGACGGAAGTGAGCGTGCCTCGGGACGCTTGATGCGCAGCTGATGGGCGGCTGAGCGGCGGTCTGCTTGAATAGCAGGATGACTGCTCAGCTGCCCTTTCCCCGTGCCGACGTCGAGAACCTGACCCGCGAGGAGGCCGCCCGGCGCAGCGCCCTGCTCGAGGTCACGAGCTGCCGGGTCGAGGTGGATCTGCGCGGGGCGCCCGCCCCCGGGGCCGCGACCTACCCGGTGCAGACCAGCATCGACTTCTCCAGCGTCGAGGTCGGGGCCAGCACCTTCCTGGACCACCTGGGCGCCTCGGTGGAGTCGCTGGTGCTCAACGGTGAGACGCTGGATCTGAGCACCCATGTGGGGCCGGCGCGGATCCTGCTGCCCCGGCTGCAGGGCGAGAACACCGTGGAGATCCGGTCCACCTCGCGCTACTCCCGCTCCGGGGAAGGGCTGCACCGCTTCGTGGACCCGGTGGATGAGCAGGTCTACCTCTACACCCAGTACGAGCCGGCCGATTCACGCCGGGTGTTCCCGGTCTTCGAACAGCCGGACCTCAAGACCCGGTTCAGCTTCTCGATCATCGGTCCGCAGCACTGGCAGCTGCGCTCCAACAGCCCTGCCATCACACGGATGCCGCTGGAGGGCGCGGAGGCCGAGCGCGCCGCCGGGGCACGCAGCGCCGCAGCACAGGACGGCGTCGCTGTCGGCCCGCTGGTCCGGGTGGAGTTCGCCGAGACCCCGCGGATGTCCTCCTACATCACCGCGCTGCTGGCGGGTCCGTATCACCACGTCGAGGGCCACTACCGCGGCGGGGTGCCCGAGGGCGAGCAGGTGGAGATCCCGCTGAGCGTGCTCTGCCGGGCCTCCCTGGCGGAGCACTTCGACGCCGATGCGCTGCTGGAGCTGACCCGGCGCGGCCTGGACTTCTTCCACGCCGAGTTCGCCTACCCCTACCCCTGGGGCAAGTACGACCAGGTCTTCGTCCCGGAGTACAACCTCGGCGCGATGGAGAACCCGGGACTGGTGACCTTCACCGAGAAGTACGTCTTCGACACCGCCGCCACCGACGCCCAGTACGAGACCCGGGCGAACACCTTGATGCATGAGATGGCGCATATGTGGTTCGGCGACCTGGTGACCATGCACTGGTGGGACGACCTGTGGCTGAAGGAGTCCTTCGCGGACTACATGGGGTCCCTGGCCGTGGACGAGGCCACCGACTGGAGCACCTCCTGGATCTCCTTCGCCAACGGGCGCAAGGCCTGGGCGTATGTGCAGGACCAGCTGCCCACCACCCACCCGATCGTCGCGGACATCGGCGACCTCGAGGCCGCGGACCAGAACTTCGACGGGATCACCTACGCCAAGGGCGCCTCGGTGCTCAAGCAGCTCGCCGCCTACGCCGGTCGCGAGGCCTTCCGCGAGGCCGCCCGGCGCTACTTCGCCCGGCACGCCTTCGGCAACGCCTCGCTGGGGGACTTCCTCGCGGTGCTCGAGGAGGTCACCGGAGCCAACATGGACGACTGGGCGCGAGCCTGGCTGCAGACCGCTGGGGTCCCGGTGCTCTCCGCGGAGCTCGGCTCAGGGCTCGAGCCCGGGCTCAAGCCGGGAGAGGTGCTGGTCCGCGAGCAGGGCGTCGACCCGGCCACCGGAGAGTCGGTGTCCCGGCCGCATAAGATCCACGTCGGGGTCCACGTGCTGGATCCCGAGCGCCAGACGCTGGTGCTGCATGCCGCTCAGGAGGTCTTCCTGGATCCCGCCGCTCCGGAGGGGCTGACCCCGGTGCCGGAGCTCAGCGTCCCGGAGGACCTGCCGCGGCTGCTGCTGCCCAACGAGGATGATCTGACCTACGCCAAGCTCAGCCTGGACGCGGAGTCGCTCGCCGCCGTACTGAGCTACCCGGTGGCCGATCCGCTGGCGCGCGCCACCGTGTGGGCCGCGCTGTGGTCGATGGTGCGCGACGGCGAGCTGCCCGCTCGCCGCTTCCTGGCCGCCGTGCAACAGCTGGGCCTGGACATCGAGGAGATCGTCGTGGTCCAAGGGCTGCTGCGCCAGTCGCTGGCCGCGCTGGAGCGCTACACCCCGGCAGCGGAGCGGGGCGCGCTGCAGCGTGACCTCGCCGCCCGGCTCGCCGCGGAGCTGACCCGGCGCAGCGGCGGGGACCACCAGCGCGCGACCGCCCGCGCCCTGGCCACGCTCTCCCGCCGCGAGGGCTCGCAGCTGGAGCTGCTCGAGGCGCTGCTCGACGGCGGCGCGGCAGACCACGGGATCTCCGGGCTCCGGATCGATGAGGAACTTCGCTGGGCGTTCCTGCAGGCCCTGGCCGCGCACGGCCGGGTCAGCGTGGACCAGCTGGACGCCGAGCTCACCGCGAAGACCACCGCCCCGGGCCCGGATCGCGCACCGGCTCGCCGCCGCCGCGCGGCCTGACCGTCGGGTCAAGGAGCGGGCCTTCGGGCAGGCGCTGGCCGGGACGGACGACGCCGGCCAGGAGCTCTCCCAACGACCACCTCACCGCGACCGTGGAGGGCTTCACCGTGGCCGGTGACCCGGAGACTGCTGCGGTGATCGAGCGCCAGAGCGAGGCATACTTCGAGGCGCTCACCGAGGTATGGGAACGGATGAGCCAGGGACAGGCCACCCGAGTGGTCTCCGGGCTCTACCCCGGGGCCCAGGATCTCGAGGTCGGAGCAGAACCGACCGAGCACCCGGTGGCGCTGCGCACCCAGGCCTGGCTCGAGGCGAACGCCGAGGCCCCCGCGGCGCTGCGCCGGCTGCTCATCGAGGAACAGGATCAGCTGCTGCGCGGACTCCGCGCCCAGGCGGCGGCCCAGGCCTGAGCGGGGCCTCCCGCCAGGGGCTGGGTGGGCGAGCCGGCCGGGCCTCCCGCGACGGGTTTGTCGCACCTCTATGCCATGTCCCATCGCTATTTCCGTCCATAGCCGTGGGACATGGCATGGGCATGCGACAGATCGCTCGAGAGGGTACGAGAGGGGCCCAGGGCTGCGATCAGACTCCTTCTGCAGAAGACTCCCCGTGAATTCTTCTCCGATTCAGCAGAACCCTGTCTTTTGTGTCCAGATGAACATATATTGTCAGCACCTGAAATCAGAGGAGTCGGCATGAATCTGAACACGATAGAGCAGACCGAGAATGACCTGCGGATGCGAGTCCGTTCACGTCTGAACAGCCGGAACGCCGCGAAGGTGCTCAGATCGATCGAAGCGGCGAAGGGTCCGCTCCCGAAGCATCTCAGGGCTCAGGCCGATGCCTACGCCGTGGAGGTGCTCGGCTCCAAGAGCTATGCCCCCTGGCTCTACGTCTATGGCACGATCGCCGGTGAGTTCCGCGAGGGATGGATCCCCGACAACTACTACATGTCGGTGGTGCTTCCAGCCATCGAAGGTCGGTATGCCGAGCTCTCGGACATGCGCTCGATGACATCGCGCATCTTCGGGCACGAGAAGGAGATTCCCGACTGCGGATACGTGGCCAAGGGTCGGCTGTTCAATTCATCCCTCGAACGGGTCTCCTCGTTGGAAGAGTTCACCGACCTCATCTTTGCCGGCGGAGACAAGATCGCCTTCAAGGCTGACGCGAGTGATCGCGGCCGGGGCGTGCATCTCCTGGATCGAGACGGGTTCACGCGGGCCGCGGCGAGTCTTCCCGACGGCGTGATTCAGCCCTTCATCGACCAGCACGAGACCTTCGCCCAGGTCGCGTCCCGCTCGGTCGGGACGCTGCGGATGACGAGCGTAGTCGAACCTGACGGGACGATCACCGTCAGGGACGCCTACCTGCGCTTCGGCCGGGATACCGAAGACCACGTGATCTCAGATTCCAACATCCGGGTTCTTCTCGATACTGCTACCGGCGTATTCAGCCCGGTCGGATACTCGGTGGACTGGCTCGAGATCGACCGGCATCCCGACTCTGGCTTCGTCTTCGCCGGCAACCAGGTGCCGAACTACGCCGCATGTCTCGAGGCGGTCGAACGGCTGCACCGGCGAATCCCGGTGGTCCCGTCCATCGGCTGGGATCTGACCGTTGCTCGCGACGGTTCGGTTCAAGTGCTGGAGTGGAACAGCGGACATAACGACATCAAGTTCTCCGAGGCGACCTCCGGGCCGTGTTTCACGGGACTGGGGTGGGAGCTTCTCGGCCGGAACCGGGAAGCGATCCGGGCCACCGTGTGATCGAGGGGCCCGGCCCGGCCTGGTTGTACTCAGCCAGGACCTAGTCGAGCAGGAGCTCGTCGATCTCGGTCTCGCGGGCGGCTTCGCGCTTGGACCGGCGTCGATCGTTGAGCATGCACAGCAGGATCGCGATCCCGAAGAGCACGGTCAGCGGCAGGGCGATGAAGAACATGCTCACCGCGTCGCCTCCGGGGGCGGCCAGCGCGGAGACCACGGCGATGAGCATCACCACTCCGCGCCAGGCCTTGAGCACCTGCTTGCCGGTGACCAGGCCCATCATGTTGATCCCGACCAGCACCACCGGGATCACCATGGCCAGGCCGAAGGCCAGGAACAGGTGCAGCACGAAGGTGAAGTACACATCAGGGTTGATCAGGTTCGAGGTGCCCTCGGGGTTCAGCGCGAAGAAGAAGTTGATGGCCTGGGGCAGCACGCTGTAGGCCCCGACGATTCCGCCGAGGAACAGCGGCACGGAGGCGGCGATGAAGCCGATGGCGTAGCGCTTCTCGGTCTTCTTCAGACCCGGCATGATGAACGCCCAGATCTGGTAGAGCCAGACGGGTGAGGAGATCACGACGCCGACGAAGAGCGAGAGTCGGATCATCAGATCCAGCGGGCCGCCCACGGTGTTGAACGCGATCTCGGCGAGCCGGCCCTCCACCTCGTAGCCCACGATCGGCTCGGCGAGCAGCCGGAACAGCCAGTCATAGAGGAAGAAGCCGGCGATCGCACCCAGCAGGATTCCGATGGCCGCCTTGATCAGGCGATTGCGCAGCTCTCGGAGATGCTCCTTCAGCGCCATCGTGCGCTCGGGGTCGCGCCGCCGCTTCTTCGAGGTGGCCATGCTGCTTAGCGGTGGTCTCCCCGCTGCTCCCGCTCGGTGCGGCGGGCCTGCTCGGCGGTGGAGTCATTCGGGTTGAGCACACGGCCCTCCACGGGAGCACGCTCATCCCGGCGGGGGTCGTCGCTGGGCTCGGCCGCGACGTCAGGGGCATCAGAGTCAGAGGAGTTCCGCTTGGACTCCTCGCTCATGGTGCGCACCTCGGACCGGAAGATGCGCATCGACTGGCCTACGGACTTGGCCAGCTTGGGCAGCTTCGGGGCTCCGAAGAGCAGGATGATGAGCAGCGCGATGATCGCGATCTGCCAGCCGGTGATATTCATGGCGTGGATCCTTTCCTCGTCGCCAATGCTACGCCACTCGCCCCGGCAGAGCCGACAGTTCCTCGCGGGCCCGAGCGGTGACCTGCTCCCGGATCTCGGCAGGGGTCAGGACGGCGAGATCCCCGCCGAGCTGGAGGCACAGCCTGATCAGCGCCTCCCGGCTCTGGAACCAGGTGCTGATGAATCGGGCTCCGTCGGGCTGGATGCGCTGGCGCCGGGGCGCATAGCGATCGGCCAGCGCGGCGGCGGCCGGGGAGAATCGCAGGACGACGTCGAAGGCCCCGCTGTCCCGGGGTGGGCGCGGCGGCTCGGCGGGTGCCTGCGCGAGCCGCCGTGCGGTCTCGCTGATCGGCTCCTCGGGCAGCGGGCGCTGCTCCCGGATCCGGGAGCTGAGGAAGTTCCGCGGCCCCTGCGCCACCCGGCACCAGCCCTGGAGATAGGTGCGGGGACCGTCGAGGTAGATGTGGGTCGGCTCGACCACCCGCTCGGTGATGGTCCCGGAGGCGTCCTCGTAGCGCAGCTGGACGCAGTAGCCGCCGGTCACCGCCTCCCGCAGTTCGGCCATGGCTGGGCTGTGCGTCTGGGCTCCGGCGGCGACCTTCGTCGCGGCCTCCTGCAGCCCCTCGGGCAGCACGGTGGTGATCTTGGAGCGCAGCGACTCGGCGGCGGAGAGCCAGCCTTCGGCGGACTCGGGACCGGATTCGGCCGACTCGTGACCGAATTCAGCCGAACCGAGACCAGGTTCGGCGTTGCCAGGAGCGGATTCGGCCGTACCGAGACCGGACTCAGCCGTGCCGTGACCGGACTCAGCCGCGTCAGGACCGGATTCGGCCGCGCTGATCATGGTGTTCAGCGCGATCAGCAGCGAGAGCGCGCCGGGCTTGGTCAGCGTGAGCGGGCGGGCCAGGACGTCTCCGGTGCGCTCCGAGGGCATCGCCAGGGTGATCGGCGCATCGGTGACCAGGTAGTCCTGGGTGAAGCTCTCCAGATTCAGCGGCGGCGCGGGGTGGATGTCGATGAACTCCCCGTACTGCCCGGGACCGAAGCTGCCCGACTGCTGGATCGAGAGCAGGTCCTTGAGCAGCTGCTTCGGCGTGATCTGATGCCGGGCGAGCAGCTCAGACGGGCGGACCCCGTCGGCGCTGAGCAGATAGCCGGCCATGGCCAGCACCCGCTCCACCTTGCGGTGCGCGGGATCGGCCCGGCGCGGGGACCCGGCGGGAGCGAGTCGGGGTGGTTTCGGGGCGGGGCCCTGGTGGGCCTCCAGGACACCGTGCAGCAGCCTTCTCGGGTCCTCTTCGGCGGCGAGTCCGTCCAGCGCGGAGCCGGCGTCCGCCGCGTTGCTGACCGCCGCCTCGATGGCGGCGCGGTCCGCCTCGGTCAACGCCGGTGCCGGATGCAGCGCGGTGATGGCGCCGTGCACGCGGTCCAGCCGGAAGGTCCTGCGGGCACCTCGATCAAGATCGTGACCGATCAGATACCAGTGGCCCCGGGCGGCGAAGTCCAGCAGCACCACGCGGCGGGCCGCCGGCTGCTGGGCTCCCCTGCCGGTGTAGTCGAAGCTGATCGGCTGCCGCGCCGGCAGCGCGGCGAGCTCGGTGAGCCGTTCGAACTCCTCGTCGCTGCCCAGGTTGAAGCTCAGCGCCCCGAGGCCGGCCGGCTGAGCCGCTGGCTGAGCCGCAGACTGTGACGCCGGCTGTGACGCCGGCTGTGACGCCGGCTGTGACGCACGCAAGGACGACGCTGCGGGCTCGGCCGGTCCGGCCAGCGCCCAGCTGGCCTGGTCCAGCCAGGACCGGGTGCGGCTGCCGGCCCAGAGCTGGGTGGCGCGGGAGAGCACCAGCGTCTCGGTCTCGCTCAGCGACAGCGGGGGCAGCCCGTAGTCGGCCGGGTCGATCCGGTAGCGATAGTCCTCGCGGTCGGCGGCGGGCTCCTCGATGGCGATGCCGCAGCTGCGCAGGTGGTCCTTGTCGCGGCTGAAGAGCCGCTCCCAGGCGTCCTGGGACTGCTCCTGGGACTGGCTCCGGTAGTGCTCCACCCGCTCCCGGATCTCAGCCTTGGTGAGCCCACCGGTTCCGGCGTCGAGGATGCTCGCGGCCAGGGAGAAGGCGCGCGCCACGCCGTAGTCGGCGAAGACGTCCTGCTCCTCCTCCGCGAGCTGATCCGTCCCGCCGTCGTCGATCGTCTCAGTCACCGTGGCGGATCAGGAAGCCTTGCGGACGCTGACCAGGTCCACCACGAAGATCAGGGTCTCGTTGGCACCGATGGCGGCGCCGGCGCCCTGCTCCCCGTAGGCCAGGTGCGGCGGGATCTCGAAGCGGCGACGGGCGCCCTCCTTCATCCCGATCAGGCCCTGGTCCCAGCCCTGGATGACCTGGCCGATGCCGGCGGTGAAATCGAGGGTCTCGCCGCGGTTCCAGGAGGCGTCGAACTCCTCGCCGGTGGACCAGGAGACGCCCACGTAGTGGCAGGAGATCGCATCGCCGGGCTCTACGGCGTGTCCGCCGCCGGCGATGAGCTCCTCGATGACCAGTTCCTCAGGCGGGGTGTCGCCGGGGAAGTCGATCTCGGGGCGGGTGCGGTCATAGCTGCGCTGGCCGAAGGACATCAGTCGGTCTCCTCATCAGTTGCTTCGTCGCTGTTTGCTTCGTCACTGCTTGTATCGTCGCTGCCGGAATCCTCGCCCTCGGCGCCGTCTTCAGCGCCGCCCTGCTCGGCTTCCATCTGCTCGATCATCTCCTGGATGTCTTCCTCGGAGAGCTCAGGCTGACCCGACTCGGGGGCAGGCGCCGCGGCCTCGGGCGCCTCGGCGGAGGCGATCAGGTCGACCACGAAGATCAGGGTCTCGCCGGCGAGCTCGTGCTGGGTGCCCTCCTCGGCGTCCTCGTCGCTCTCGCCGTAGCCGGACTCCGGCGGGATGACCAGCAGCACGCGGGAGCCGACCTGCTCACCCTCGAGGCCCTCGGCCCAGCCAGGCACCAGGCTGCTCAGTGGGAAGCCTGCCGGACCGGCGTCGGGCTCCTCGTCGTCCTGGGGCCAGTTGGAGTCGAAGAGCTCGCCGTCGGACCACTTCCAGCCGGAGTAGCGCACGACGACCTGGTCCTCGGCGGCCACCTCCTCGCCGTCGCCCTGGATGAGCACCTCAGTGCTGACCTCCTCGGGCTCCTCGCCGTCGTTGCCGCCGAGCAGCTCCGGGAGCACGCCCTGTTCGTTCTCGATCTCGGGCAGCTCGCCGTCCTGCTCCTGGACCCCTCCCTCGGCGAAGGCCGGGGACTGGTCCTCCACGCGCAGCACCAGCAGCGTCGCGGAGGCGCCGGTCTCAGCGTTGGCGGGTTCGAAGAGCGCAATCTCGGAGCCGATGGTCAGGTCAGTGTCGGTGAGCGAGTCATAGATGAACTCGCTCTGCTCCTGCATCTGGGGCAGGTAGATCATCGAGGGGTTGTCCGCGCTGAAGCTCTCCTCCTGGATCTCCCCGGACTCGGGGTCCGCCACGGCGTGGGAGACCTCGAGGATCTGTCCCTCGTCGATGTCTTCGCCGTCGCCGCGGTCCAGCACCCGGGAGGCCTCTTCCTCGAGCTCCAGCGGGCTGCGCAGGATGACCTCCGGGGTACCTTCATCGGTGAAATGCAGGTCCACGCCGGAGAGCGCGTCGGTGTCTCCCAGACCGTCGTCGGAGCATGCGCTGAGCAGCAGGACTGCCGGGATGGACAATGCCACGCAGGTGCGGCGGAACGGAGAATGCACGGTGTTTCCTTCAACTTGAATGGCGACCTGACAAGGCCTGGGCCTGCTCAGCACTGTACAGGCCGGATACCTGGTTCGTCAGATCAGCGGAGGCTCGGCAAGCTCCCTGGGATGCTCCAGCTTGTAGCGCTCGCTGAGCGCCAGCGGGAGCTCCTGGGCGCGGCGCTCGTCAAGGGTCTGCTCACGCAGCGAGGCGACCCGCTCACCCAGCCGGTCCAGCAGGGTGTCCACCCGCGGGTCCTCCGCGCTGAGCGGATCTTTGAGCATCAGGGCGTCCAGCGGCCGGTCCACCAGCTTGTGGTGCACCCAGTCCACGGTGTGCTCGGCGCCCACCGCCCGGGCGGTGGAGAGGAAGCGTCCACGCAGCGCGGCACGGGTGGTGGCCGGCGGGTCTACGATGGCGCGCTGGATCCGCTCGGGCTCCAACTGGGTGCTGGCCCGGCCGCGGGCGGCCAGCAGGTTGAACACCCCGCGGGTCGGGTGCACGTCGTGATAGGCCATGTCGAGCTGCTCCAGCTTCGGGTGCCCCATGGGCAGGCCGCCGCGTTCGGCCACATCGGTGAGCAGCCGCTTCTTGATCGCCCAGTCGATGTCGCGTTCGATCGGAGCGTGCTCGCCGCTGGCCACGGCCTGCAGGGTGCGCTCCCAGAGCTCGAAGATCTGATCCACCCGGTCGTGGTGGGCGCCGTTCTCACGGACGAAGCGTCGGGCCCGGTCCAGCAGCCTCGCCTGGACCTCCACCGCGGTCTGCTGGCCCCCGTTGCGGATCTTCACGACGGCCTGCCCGGTGATGTCATGGCTGATGTGCCGGATCGCACCGATCGGGTTCTCCAGCTCGAAGTCCCCCACCGGGACCCCGGACTCGACCATGCGCAGCACCAGGTCGGTGGCGCCGTAGCGCAGCAGGCTGGTGGTCTCGGACATGTTGGAGTCGCCCACGATCACGTGCAGCCGGCGGTGCACCGCGGCGTCGGAGTGGGGCTCGTCGCGGGTGTTGATGATCGGCCGGGAGCGGGTGGTGGCCGAGGAGATGCCCTCCCACATGTGGTCTGCGCGCTGGGAGAACGCGTAGTGCGCGGGGGTCTCGTCGGTGGCCGGGACCAGCCGGCCGGCGCCGACCATGATCTGCCGGGTGACCAGGAAGGGCAGCAGGATGGTGGAGAGCCGACGGAAGTGGGTGGTGCGCGGGATCAGGTAGTTCTCGTGGCTGCCGTAGGAGTTGCCCTGGGAGTCCACGTTGTTCTTCAGCAGGTAGATGCTGCCGTCGAAGCCGTCCTGGGCCATCGCGGCCTCGGCGCGCTGGGCCAGGTCATGCATGATCAGCTCCCCAGCCCGGTCGGAGGCGATCAGGTCCAGCAGGTCATCACATTCGGCGGTGGCGTATTCCGGGTGGGAGCCGACGTCGAGGTAGAGCCGGGAGGCGTTGGGGATGAAGACGTTGGAGCTTCTCCCCCAGCGCAGCACCGGGCGGAACAGGTAGCGGGCCACCTCGTCCGGGGGCAGACCGCGGTGGGTGCCGCCGGTATGGGTGATGCCGAACTCGGTCTCGACCCCGATGACGCGCCGATCCATGGGGCCTACTCCCCGCCCTTCTGCACGAAGCCCTTCACGAACTCCTCGGCGTTGGACTCCAGCACCGAATCGATCTCGTCGAGCAGGCTGTCGAGCTCGCCGGCGCGCTTCTGGGCCTGCGCGTTGGCGCCGGCCGTGGCCGCCGCCTCGGGGGCGCCGTCGTCGTTGCCGCCCTGGGGGCGCTTCTGCGGTTGAGTGGACATGATCTCTCCTTGATCGACCCAGCGGTTCTATTGACCCAGCAGCCGCTGGAGTCCGGTGATGAGGCGCTCCGGGGTGGCCGCGCTGACCAGTGTATTCTCCACCGCCGCACGGGTCCCGGTATAGGGATCGGGCAGCCCCAGGCGCACCACGGGCGCGACGTCGTTCGCGCGCAGCAGGATCTGATCCCAGCTGGCGCCGACGACGACGCCGGGGTATTGGCTGATCAGCCGGCCGCGCAGCCAGGCGCGGGTCTCCTCGGGCGGGTGCTCTGTCGCCCGGTCGAGCTGCGCATCGGTGAAGAGCCGGCGCATCCGGCCGGCGCGGGCGAGCTTGTAGTACAGCCCCTTCTCCGGGCGCAGGTCCGCGTACTGCAGGTCCACCATGCCCAGCAGCGGGGCATCCCAGGACAGCCCGTCGCGGCGGCGGTAGGACTCCAGCAGGGTCAGCTTCGCGATCCAGTCCACCCGGTCCGACGCGGCGTAGAGGTCGGTGCTCAGGTCCCGCAGCAGCTCCTCCCAGGCCTCGAGCACCTCGGCGGTCTCGGTGTCCGGGAGGTTCTCGGTGCCCGGCGGCGGGGTCTTCTCCTGCTCCCAGGCCAGCGCGGCCTGCAGGTAGAGCTGCTGGATCTCCAGGGCGGTGAGGGCTCCGCGGGAGGTCGGCACCGTGGCGGTCAGCGTCGGGTCATGGGAGATCGTCTTCAGCGCCGCCACCGGGTCATCCAGGGTCAGCTCCGGGGCTCGGCCGGATTCGATCAGGTCCAGGACCAGCGCGGTGCTGCCCACCCGCATCCAGGCGGAGTACTCGCTCATGTTCGCGTCGCCGATGATCACGTGGAGCCGGCGGAACCGGTCGTGATCGGCGTGCGGCTCGTCGCGGGTGTTGATCATCGGGCGGCGCACCGTGGTCTCCAGCCCGACCTGTTCTTCGAAGAAGTCCGCACGCTGAGAGATCTGGTATCCGGGGCGTCCGCTGGTCTGCCCGATCCCCACCCGTCCGGCCCCGCAGAGGATCTGCCGGGTCGCGAAGAACGGCAGCAGGCCCGCCACGATCGCGTCGAAGTCCAGGCTGCGCGGCACCAGGTAGTTCTCGTGGGCGCCGTAGGAGACCGACTTGTTGTCGGTGTTGTTCTTATACAGCAGCACCTGTGGGGCGTGCTGCTCCTGGCTGAGCCGGCGGGCGGCGGCGAGCGCGACCCGGTCTCCGGCCACGTCATAGAGCACCGCCCGGCGCGCCCCGATCGCCTCGGGTGCGGAGTATTCGGGGTGGGCGTGGTCCACGTAGAACCGGGCCCCGTTGCCCAGGACCAGGTTCATCAGCAGCTGCGGGGCACCCTCGGCGGCCTGGAAGAAGTCCCCGCGCCAGTGCGGCGACCCGGGGGCGTGGAAGGACCCGGCGACGTCGGCCGGGCTGGGGTCACCGGCGCTGACGTTGCCCAGCGCGTCACGCACCGGTCCCTGGCCGGGTTCCTGCTCGGTCGCGTGGGTGAGACCCTCCTCGTGGCTGGCGTGAGCCAGCGCCTCCCCGGTGTCGGTGAGCTGGGAGGGGTGCGCGGCCGAGCGGGGCAGCACCCAGCCGCGGGCGTCGACCAGCGGGGATTCGGACTGGTAGTCCCATTCGGTGCCGGCCACCGCCCCGCCGGACTCGGTGACGTGGGCGGCGTAGGCGTTGACCAGCTCGATGGAGAGCGCGATATGGCTGGCCCGCGGGTTGGCCGGGGCGTGGATCCCGTATTCGGTCTCCATCCCGATCAGTCGGCGCACGGTCATCCGCGCACCTCGTTGGCTGCGCCCGAGCCGGGCGAGCCGACCGCGGGCGAGCCGACTGCGGGCGAGCCGACTGCGGGGTCCGGGGGGCCGGAGGGTGCCGCGGCCGGGTCAGCCTCGGAGGGGCGTTCGATCCGGACCACCGGGGCGGTGGACGCGCCGACCACCCGAGACCAGGCCTGTGGGTCTGCGGTGTTGACCAGGTCCTCCTGGTCGCGCAGCTCCTCCTCGGCGGCGGCGAAGAGGTGCTCGCGGGTCAGGCCCTTCTGCGCCGGGTCGCTCTCGGAGCGCAGGAAGTCCTTGATCGCGGCCTTCTTCGCCCGGTCCACGATATTGCTGAGCACCGCGCCGGACATGAAGTCCGCCGCCTGGAAGGCGGTCTGGGTGCCATCGGCGTGGATCAGGCGCAGCCTTGCCTGCGGGGTCGCCGGGAACAGCCGGTCCACCAGCGCGTCCACCAGGGCGTCGACGGCGGCGCCGCGGTCCTCGTGGGCGGCGAGCAGCTCGGCGTGCAGCGGGACGGCTCCACCGAGATGGATGCCCAGGATCTCTGCGGCACCCGCGCGTCCGGGGCGCTGGACCCGGATCTTCACATCCAGGCGTCCGGGGCGCAGGATCGCCGGGTCGATCATGTCTTCGCGGTTGGAGGCGCCGATGACGATGACGTTCTCCAGCGATTCCACCCCGTCGATCTCCGCCAGCAGCTGCGGGACGATGGTGGTCTCCACATCTGAGGAGACCCCGGAGCCGCGGGTGCGGAACAGCGCCTCCATCTCGTCGAAGAACACCACCACCGGCTGCCCGGCGGAGGCGCGCTCGCGGGCCCGGGCGAAGATCACCCGGATGTGCCGCTCGGTCTCGCCCACGTACTTGTTCAGCAGCTCGGGGCCCTTGATGTTGAGGAAGAACGCGCCCCGGCTCGCCCCGGCACCCGGGCCGGCGTCTGGGCCGGTACCCGGGCCGGCGTCATCGGCTGCCGCTGAGGCTCGGCGGGTCTCGGCCAGCGAGCTCGCCACGGCCTTGGCGATCATGGTCTTGCCGCAGCCGGGAGGCCCGTAGAGCAGGATCCCCTTCGGCGCGCGCAGCCCGTGCTCCTTGTAGAGGTCGGCGTGCAGGAAGGGCAGCTCCACGGCGTCGCGGATGGCTTCGATCTGCTCGGAGAGCCCGCCGATGTCGGCGTAGGAGACGTCCGGGGACTCCTCGAGCACCACGTCCTCGACCTCGGAGAGCGGCACGATCTCGGTGGCGGTGCCGGTGCGCAGGTCCACCATCACGGCGTCGCCGACCCGGGCGCTGTGCAGCCCGTCGCGCTGGGCGGCGGCGGAGGCGGCGGCGGTGAGCGTGACCACCCGCTCGTCCTCGCCGCGGGAGATGATCACCAGCCGGGCATCCGGCAGCACCTCTTTGACCCGGGCCAGCTCCCCGGTGCGCTCGGCACCGAGGATCGCGACGATGGTGAAGTTCTCGTTGAGCAGCACCTCATCGCCGGCCTGCAGCTGCTCCGGGCTGATCAGCGGGGACAGGCTGACCCGGAGCTTGCGTCCGGCCTGGAGGATGTCGACGCCGGCCACGGTGGTGGCCTGGATCTCACGCCCCTCGGCCTGCGGGTGTTCGGGCCGGTAGCCCAGCACGGTGCCGAAGGTGAACGGCGCCTGGCCGTCGGCCTGCAGCGCGTTGCGCAGCTGGGAGATCTCGTTGCGGGTGGTCTCCAGCAGGTCAGCCATCCGCTGGTTGTTCCGCCCGGCGCTCTGCAGCTGGGCCTCCAGCTGCTTGGCGCGGCTGCGCAGCGTGTCCAGCTGCCGGTGCGCCTGGGCGAGCCGGTTCTGTTCATGGTCGGTCTGCTCACTCACGGGTGAACACCTCCTTGGCCTGGGCGGCGATCTTCTGCGACAGAGCTGAGGCCTTGCGGGCCTTCTTCCCGGAGACGGTGCGGGTCTTCAGGCTGGCCTCGTCCCAGACCGCGTCCGGGTCGTTGGCCGGCCAGGCGGCGCGGTCCTCCTCGCTGACCACCGAGACCTTCTCGCGCTTCTTCAGCTGCAGCGGGGTCTGGTCATCGGCGAGCCGGCGGGCCGAGAGCAGGAAGCCGGTGTGTGCGACCATCCGGTGATCCGGGCGCACCGCGAGGCCATCCAGGTGCCAGGTGCGCAGCATGGTCTCGTGCGCCTCGGGTTCGGTGAAGCCCTCCGAGGCGCGGATCTCCTCGGCCAGCCGGGACAGCTGGGTCACAGAGGCGACGTAGCTGACCCAGACCCCGCCCGGGGCCAGCACGGTCTTCACCGCGTCCAGGCATTCCCAGGGGGCGAGCATGTCCAGCACCACCCGGTCCACGCTGCCGGGCTGCTCCACGGTGAGGACCTCCTCCTGCATATCTCCGAGGTAGACCTCCCAGCCGGGGTGGGCTTCACCGAAGAACGCCTCCACGTTGCCCACGGCGATGTCCCTGAAGTCCTCGCGCCGCTCGAAGGAATGCAGCACGCCCTGATCTCCCACCGCGCGCAGCAGCGAGATCGAGAGCGCCCCGGAGCCGACGCCGGCCTCGACCACGCGGGCGCCGGGGAAGATATCGGCCACCGCGACGATCTGGGCGGAGTCCTTGGGGTAGACCACGGTGGCGCCGCGCGGCATGGAGAGCACGAAGTCGTTGAGCAGCGGGCGCAGCACCTGGTACTCGTGGCCGGCGTCGTTGGCCACCAGGATGCCTTCGCTGGCCCCGATGAGCAGGTCGTGGCGCAGCACCCCCTGGTGGGTGTGCCATTCGCCGCCCGGCTGCAGCGTGACGGTGCTGGGCCGACCCTTGCGGTCGGTGAGCTGCACGCGCTGGCCCGCGCGCAGCGGACCTGTGCGCATATGGGACCCGATGGGACCTGGGGTGCTCGCCGGGGACTCGCCGGAGGTGCTCGTGGTCACTGAATCTCGCTCTCTCAAGGTGCTGCGGCTCCGCCGACCAGGATCCGGTGCAGGCGGACGTTTCATCTGCATTCAGCCTATCCCTGTCAGGCCGTGACTCTCAGCGGGGGCTGATCCTCCGTCGGACCCGACGTAACAGTTGCGCGGAACATTCGCGGGTATCGCTCGCGGGACTGCGCTGTGCTTCAGCGCCTTCGGCTCAGCCGCTTCAGCGCCGTCGGCTCAGCCGGGCGTTGGCCACCCGCACGTTCTCCGAGGCCCCCTGCCAGATGAAGAAGGAGACCATCACCGCCACCACCACGACGACGAGGCTGACCTCCCGCACCCCGCTGACCACCAGGACCGCCAGGCCCGCCAGCAGCGCGAGGACGACGAGGCGCCCGGCCCATCCGGCGGCGCGCATCCCGCGGTCCTGGTCTCCGGTGGCGGCCCAGACCGCGGACTCCACGATCCGCCCGCCGTCCAGCGGCAGCCCGGGGAGCAGGTTGAACACCCCGACGAAGAAGTTCACCAGCACCGTGACCTCGACCAGCAGGGTGGTGACCCCGGTGAGCGCGAGCGCTCCGGAGAGGTAGAGGCCCAGACCGGCGATCACCAGGTTCGCGGCGGG
This sequence comes from Nesterenkonia sp. AN1, assembly GCF_000582475.1. NCBI lineage: Bacteria > Bacillati > Actinomycetota > Actinomycetes > Micrococcales > Micrococcaceae > Nesterenkonia > Nesterenkonia sp. AN1. The sequence goes on along the minus strand of NZ_JEMO01000011.1, from coordinate 15,320 downwards.
CCCGGCCAGGGAGACCGCGAGGGACTTCGCCGGGGTGGCCCGGTGGGCGTGGAACTCGGTGTGTCCGCCCCAGAGGTTCAGCTCGATCTCGGTGGCGGGCCAGCCGAAGGAGCGTGCCGCCAGGGCGTGGGCCAGCTCATGGGCGAGCACCGAGAACATCAGCAGCACCGCGTAGCCCAGTGCCACCAGGTAGGCCAGGGCGCCCAGCTCCGGGAAGATCCGGAGCACCTGGGGTCCGAAGAGCGCCACGATGGCGGCGCTGACCAGGAACCAGGAGGCGCGGAAGCGCACCGGGATCCCGGCGATCCGCATCAGGGTCATCGCCTTCTTGGGCCGGCCGCCGGGGCGTGAGGTCATCGCGGCAGGCGCCGTTCCAGGTCTGCCGCGATGACGCCTGCCAGCCCGTCGAGGCTCTGCCAGCGCGGGTCCGCCGGGATCGGGGTGTAGTGCGGGACCGCGATGGTGACCAGCCCGGAATCCGCTGCGGCGGTGACTCCCGGGACCGAGTCCTCGATGGCGATGCAACGGTCCAGGCGCAGCGGCTCGCCGCTGCGCTGTTCGTGGTCCCCCGACATCCTGCTGAACGCCTGCTGGTAGGCCTCCGGGTCCGGCTTGCCGCGGCTGACCATGTCGCCGCTGACGATGAACTCCAGCTGCCCCTCCGGCAGTGCGGCGACGATCGCCTCGGCCAGCGGCTTCTCGCTCATGGTGACCAGGGCGCAGCGCACCCCGGCGGCGTTGAGGTCGGCGAGGAGCTCGCGGGCCCCCGGACGCCAGGGCATCTCGGCGACCGCGCGTGCCGCGACCCGAGTGATCAGGTGATCGATGATGTCACGTACCGTCATATCCACTCCGGCCTCGCGCAGCACCGAGGCGCTGTAGCTCAGCGCCTGTCCGACCAGGCCGTGCGCCTGTTCCTGGGACCAGGTGCCGCCGTGCGCCTCGACCAGGGCACGCTCCTCGGAGATCCAATATGGCTCGGTGTCCACCAGGGTGCCGTCCATGTCCCAGAACACGGCCTGGAGCTCCCCGGAGAGCGGTTCCGCGGCGGCGCGAGCCGAGGAGCTGGTGGCGGTGCGAGCTGCGGAGGTCAGGGGCTGGACGGAGGCATAAGACGTCGAAGACATGGGCCCAATCGTACGCTTCCCGCGGGATCGCCAAGAGGGATAGTGTGAGAAGCGTGAGCGACGAAACAGCGTCTCAGGACTCCTCCGACGAGGCCACCGGCGACCCCCGGGAGCCATCCGCGCTCCCCGAGGGCTTCGCCCAACGCTTCGCCGAGCACCTGAGCGCCATCCAGACCGCTGCGGCCACCGGTGAGACCGACGCCCCACGCTCACGGCCCACCGTGATGGTGATGGCCTTCGAGGGCTGGAACGACGCCGGCGCGGCCGCCTCCTCCGCGGTGCGCGCGGTGGGACAGGCCTGCGGCGCCGAACTGATCGGCAAGGTCGAGGACGAGGGCTACTACGACTACCAGTTCTCCCGACCCAAGATCCGCAGCACCGGGGGGCACCGCGAGATCATCTGGCCCTCCACCAAGATCTACCGGGCCAGGCCGCCCCGGGCCGCGGTGGACCTGCTGCTGGTCCACGGCGTGGAGCCGAGCTTCCGCTGGCAGGCCTTCACCGCGGACCTGCTGACCCGCGCCGCAGAGAACGACGTCTCCGGGATCATCCTGGTCGGCGCGCTGCTCGCCGACGTGCCGCACACCCGCCCGATACCGGCCTCGCTCTCCAGTGAGGACGCCGCATTGCAGGAGATCCTGGACATCGACGAGCCCACCTACGAAGGTCCCACCGGGATCGTCGGGGTGCTCGCGCACACGGCCGCGCAGGCCGGGCTGCCCGCCGTCTCGCTCTGGGCGGCGGTCCCGCACTACGTGGGCCAGGCCCCCTCACCGAAGGCGCAGCTGGCGATCATGCGAGAGCTCGAGGACCTGCTGGGCCTGACCCTGGATGAGAGTGAGGTCGTCGAGGACGCCGAGGCCTGGGAGCGCGGAGTCGATGACCTGGCCGAGGAGGACGCCGAGATCGCCGACTATGTGAAGCGGCTCGAAGAGGCCACCGACACCACGAACCTGCCCGAGGCGAGCGGCGAGGCCATCGCCCAGGAGTTTGAGCGTTACCTGCGGCGCCGGAAGCGTCCCGAGAGCTAGCTCCGCAGCAGGACTCAGCCCGCGGCGGTGTTGACCGAGCTCACCGGCACGCCCTGCGCGGGACTCGTCTCCTGCAGCTCGATCCCCAGCAGCGCCTTGACCACCGCGATGACCCGCCCCCGGCTGGTACCTCCGGCGAGCTTCCCGGTGGCCCACATGTCGAGGGTCTCCAGCGCGGCCGGTGCGTTGAGGTTCTGGGAGAGCGCCGAGTGCAGCGCGTACTGCAGGTCCTCGGGCCGGGCATCGGCGGTGCCGAGCTCCCCGTGGCCGTCGGTCTCTGGAGCCGCGGCCAGTGCGGCGTTCCAGCGCTCCCAGCGCTGCGCCGCAGCCTCGAGCAGATCGGGGGTGTAGTTCCATTCCGCTCGGTAGTGGTGGCCCAGCAGCAGCGTCCGGATCACCTGTGGATCCACGCCTTCGGCGCGCATCCTTGAGGAGAGCACCAGATTGCCCTTGGACTTGGACATCTTCTCCCCCTCGAGCCCGACCATCCCGGCGTGCAGGTAGGTCTTGGCCAGCGCCACACCGTCAGCAGCGGTGGCGTGGGCGGCGCTGAACTCGTGGTGCGGGAAGCGCAGGTCCGAGCCGCCGCCCTGGACCATGAAGGGGGCGGGCAGATGCCGGCGGGCGATGACCGAGCATTCGATGTGCCAGCCCGGGCGGCCCTGACCGAGGCTGCCGCCGTCCCAGTGCGGCTCCCCGTTGCGGCGCGCACGCCACAGCAGCGGATCCAGCGGGTCGCGCTTGCCGGCGCGCTCGGGGTCTCCGCCGCGCTGCGGGAAGAGCTCTTCCATCTCGGCGCGGTCGTAGTTTCCGATGCTGCCCAGGGTCCACGGCGTGCTGGCCTGGGCCGCCGTCGTGTCGAAGTAGGTGTCGAAGGCTTCGGGGTCACCGGGGGTGACGCCGTCGGCGAGCTCCTCCAGAGGCACCGGCACCGGGTAGCCCATGCCCAGCTCGACCAGCTGGGCCACATCCTTGGCGACCACCGGGATGGTCTCCACCGCGCCCAGATAGGTGTCGGGAGCGATCACGCCCAGGGCGGCCATGTCCTCGCGGAAGAGCTGGGTCTGGTCCTGGGCGAGCTCGAACCAGTCCACACCGGTGGCGCTGGCCCGTTCCAGCAGCGGATCGTCGATGTCGGTGACGTTCTGCACATAGTTCACCCGCAGCCCGGCGGCGCGCCAGTAGCGCACCAGCAGGTCGAACTGCACGTAGGTGTTGGCGTGGCCCAGATGGGTCGCGTCGTAGGGGGTGATGCCGCAGACGTAGAGGGACCCCACGCCGTCGGTGGACTCCACCGGGACCAGAGCGTCCGCCGAGGTGTCGTGCAGCTGCAGGGTTTCCGGCAGCGCAGGCAGGGTGGGCACGTCGGGGGAGGTCCACGATTTCACGCAGAGGTCCTTTCACCAGTGGGGCAGCCCGGCAGGTGGTCTCCGGCGTCGAGCTGCCGCAGATCTCGCCGCCGGAGGAGAGTCGTTATTTACGCAACGCCGATCAGGCGTTGATGATTCCGAACCCCAGCATCACGTAGACGAACAGGCCAAGCAGGATCCGGTAGTTCACGAACAAGGTGTAGGAGTTCGTGGAGACGTATTTCAGGAACCAGCCGATGATCAGATAGGCCACGAAGAAGCCGACGGCCGTCGCCACCAAGGTCTGGCCCATCGTGTAGGGGCCGGTCTGCTCTCCCAGCGAGCCGAAGAGCTTGTAGAACCCGGAGCCGAAGACCGCCGGGATCGCCAGCAGGAACGAATACCGGGCCGCCGCCTCACGGGTGTAGCCCATCAGCAGGCCCGCGGTGATGGTGCCGCCGGAGCGGGAGACTCCGGGGATCAGTGCCATGGCCTGGGCGAAGCCGAAGATGATGCCGTCCCGGACGCTGAGCTGGTCCAGCGGTTTGCGCTGTTTGCCATAGGCGTCGGCGAAGGCCAGCAGCACCCCGAAGATGACCAGCATCGTGGCGGTCAGCCACAGGGTGCGGAAGACCGATTCGATCATGTCCTCGAGCAGCAGCCCCAGGATCACGATCGGGATGGTGCCCACGATGATCAGCCAGCCCATCCGCACATCCGGGTCGGAGTGCGGCAGCTTGCCCGTCAGGGCCGAGAACCAGGCCTTGAGGATCCGGACGATGTCGCGCCAGAAGTAGACCAGCACCGCCAGTTCGGTGCCGAGCTGGGTGATGGCGGTGAACGCCGCACCGGGGTCGGCGGCTCCGGGCAGGAACTCCCCCACGATGCGCAGATGCGCGGACGAGGAGATGGGGAGGAACTCGGTGAGACCCTGCACCAGGCCAAGAATGATCGCTTCTATCCACTGCACAGGCCGAGCTTAGAGCATCGGAGTCTGGATCCCGGACACCGACTTCAGTGGCGCGGATCACTCATGGCTGGGAATGGCCTGGAAACGGGCTGAGGGTGTTCTGAGAAAAGAAGGCGTGGCTGAGCTCAGCGCTCCTCGTCGTCCTCGTCCTCGTAGCTCTCATCCGAGCCGTCGGCATCCTCGTCAGCGTCGTCAGTCTCGTCGTCGCTGTTCTCGTCTTCATCGTCGTAGTCGCCGTCGTCATCGCTGTCGTCCTCGTCGCTGTCGTCCTCGTCATAGAGGTCCAGCGGGGTGACCTCGCCGCTGGCGGCGAAGAGCGCGTCCTCGTAGGCCTCGAAGGCGTCGGAGATGTTGTAGAACGCGGACTCCACTGAGGGATCCTCGTTCCCCCGGCGGTTCATCGAGGCGGAGAGGTGCTCTTCGAGAGCGTTCGTCAGCGCGTTGAGTGCCACGCGAGGATCCATAGTCATATGCTCACCGTACCAACGAGAGACCACTTCGGTAAGTCCTGGTTCAGACCTCGGATGGAGACTCGCTACGACGTAGGCTGAAGCCTCCCCACGAAAGTGAAGGTGAACCCCTGATGACCCAGCAGAACTGGTGGTCCCAGCCCATGGCTGAGCTCTACACCACGACCGACGACGCCGGCCCCACCTGGGAGTACATGGTCATCACCTGCCAGCCGCAGGAGTCGCTGAAGGAGGTTCGGCGCCGGGTCACCGAGCACGCAGAGTACGGCAAATGGGAGCTGCGCCGCTCCATGATCTACACCGGCGGACTGCGCCGATACTGGCTGCGCCGTCGGGTGATGCGGGTCCAGCGCACGATGTAGTTTCCGCCGGGGGTCGAGGCGCTCGCGCGGTCTGTGTCGGACCGGTCGCTTCTGCCGGGCCGGACCGGCCCAGCGAGGCTCTGCTCAGAGCGGGCCGAGGGTGTAGTTCGCCAGCGTGCGGTGCGCCGATTCGTCGTCGGAGGGGTGATGGATCCCGGCCAGGGCGTCGCGGTAGAGCCGGCTGAGCTCGGACTCGCGGTGGTACTGCGCTCCCCCGCTGACGCCCAGCACCAGGTCCAGCACCTTGCGGGCGGTGCGGGTGGCGTTGGTGCGCAGCGCGGCCAGTCGAGGTGACCAGGAGGCGCCATGCTCGGCTCCGGCCTCGATCTCTGCGGCGAGTCCGCGCAGCTGGGAGTCCAGGGACAGCTGGGCCAGCTGCGCCTCGGCGAGCTTGTACCGGGCGTCGGGGTCCCGATCCATGGTCTCCCCGCTGAGCAGCGAGCGGCGCTGGGCGACCAGCTCCGCACCCAGGCTCAGCGCGCGGTCTCCGATCCCGGTGTAGACCGCGGCGAGCAGGGTCAGGAACGAGGAGAAGATGGCGAAGACCAGCGGGTCCGGGCTCGGGCCCACCGGGAGCCGTCGCACGATCCGCTCCGCCGGGATCCGGGCACCTTCCAGGACTGTGGCGTGGGACTGGGTGGCGCGCATCCCGAGGGTGTCCCAGTTCTCGAGGGTGCGCCAGCCTGGAGCCTCCCGCTCCAGGAACCCGAAGATCAGCGGGGTCTCCCCCTCTGTCCCGGTGGCGGAGGTGTCCTTGCCGAACAGACCCAGCCTGGTCCAGACCGGAGACAGGGTCGTGAAGATCTTGGTGCCGGTGAAGCTGACCGCGCCGTCCTCGTGCACCTCGGCATGGGTGGTGGAGTCGAAGAGCACCGCGTCGTTGCCGGCCTCGGAGATGCCGAAGGCGAAGATCTCCCCGGCGGCGGCCTCGGTCAGGACCTGCTCGAAGGCTGTGTGCCCGCCGCTGACCATGCTGCGTGCCACGGACACCCAGATGTGGTGCATGTTCACCGCGAGCGCCGTGGCCGGTGCGGCGGCGGCGAGCCGGCGCTGCGCGGCGACCAGGGTCGCAGGTCCCAGCCGAGCCCGCCCTGCTCGGTCGGGACCATGGCGCGCAGGTACCCGGCCTCGGTGAGCTCGGCGAGGTCCTCGTGGCAGAACTCGTTGCGGGCGTCGTAGCCCGGGGCGCGTTCCGCGATGCGCGCCAGCAGCTGCGGGGTCAGCACGGCGGTGATGGGGTCCATGGTGGGCTCCTGCGGTGGGTGGGTGTCGTCGGGAGTGTCTTCCGGGCTGCTTACTGGGCGGCGAGGAAGCGGTGCAGCACCCGGACCCCGAAGGTCAGCGCCTCGGTGGGCACGCGCTCGTCCACACCGTGGAACATGCCGGTGAAGTCCAGGTCGGCAGGCAGCTGCAGCGGGGCGAAGCCGTAGCCGGAGATGCCCAGCGAGGCCAGGTGCTTATTGTCGGTGCCGCCGCCGAGCATGTAGGGCAGCACCACGGCCTCGGGGTCCTCGGCCTTGAGCGAGGCGACCATCTGTTCGACCAGCAGCCCGGAGAACGGGACCTCCAGCGAGGGCCCGCCGTTGAGCAGCTCGAAGCTGACCTTCTCGCCGGCCAGCTCCTTGAGCTTCGCGGCGACCTGGTCATCCTGTTCCGGCAGGGTGCGCGCGTCCACCAGCGCCGAGGCGGAGCCGGGGACCACGTTGTGCTTATATCCACCCTCCAGCAGCGTCGGGTTCGAGGTGTTGCGCAGCGTGGCGGCGATGAACTTCGAGGCGCTGCCGGTGGCCTCGAGAAGCTTCGAGGGGTCCTTCTCGTCGAAGGGGATCCCGGTGAGCTCGGAGAGCTGCTCCATCAGCGCCCGGGTGGTCTTGGTGTAGTCCAGCGGCCACTCGTGCTCACCGATGGCCGCCACTGCGGCGCCGAGCCGGACCACCGGGTTGTCGCTGTGGATGGCCGAACCGTGCCCGGCGGTGCCGGAGGCGGTCATCTTGGTCCAGTGCAGACCCTTCTCTCCGGTCTGGATCAGGTAGGCGCGCTGACCCGCGACGTCGGTGGAGAACCCGCCGACCTCGCTGATCGCCTCGGTGGCGCCGTCAAAGACCTCCGGGTGATGCTTGACCATCCACTTGGCGCCGAAGTTGCCGTTGTCCTCCTCATCGGCGAAGAAGGCGAAGATCAGGTCGCGCTGGGGCTGGTGGCCCTCGCGGTGCATCCGCAGCATCGCGGCCAGGATCATGGCGTTCATGTCCTTCATATCCACCGCGCCGCGGCCCCAGATCATCCCGTCGCGGATCTCGGCGGCGAAGGGGTCGACCTGCCAGTCCTGCGCCTGGGCCGGGACGACGTCGAGGTGCCCGTGCACCACCAGCGCGCCCAGCTCCGGGTCGGCACCCTTCATGCGGGCCACCACGGAGGTGCGCCCGGGAGCGGATTCGTAGATCTCCGGCTCGAGCCCGGCCTGGCGCATGACTGCGGCACAGTACTCCGCAGCCTCGCGCTCTCCGTTGGACTTGCCCTCGCCCCAGTTGGAGGTGTCGAAGCGGATCAGGTCGCGGCAGAAATCGATCACCTCGGTCTCGGCTGCGGCGGCGGGATCTGCGGGATTCGTTCCGGGGGCGATGCTCACAGGGCGTCTCCTGGGGTAGGGAATCTTCTGCCACCAGCCTAGCGAGTCTCACCTTCCCAGGCCCTGTTCAGGTTGCATACGCACTTTGGGAGTGTCCTCGGCTATGCTCCAAAACATGATCATCAGAACAGTCCTCATGTGGCTCGGCCGCAAAGTCTTCCGCACCGTCCGCAACCGCTCGGGCCGCAGCCCCGGCAACCCCAGCGCAGGCACCGCCCGCTGAGTCTTCTCCACCCTTTACGTTGAGGGGCGGATTCTCCGACTAGTTAGGCCCTGAACAGGCTGATCTACTCGCATAATCCGCCCCTCAGCGCGTGTGGGGGTGTTCCCGCGTGTCGGGACATCAGCTGACCGCGCGCAAAGTTCAGGATGCCCCCGACGCCGAGCAGCCCGCAGGTCAGCGCCGAACCGCCTGCGGAGATGAAGGGCAGCGGCACTCCGGCCACGGGAAGCAGGCCTGTGACCATGCCGATATTGAGAGACGCCTGACCTGCGATCCAGGCTGCGACGGCCGCCCCCAGCAGACCCAGCTCCTCGCCGAGGATGCTGGAGATGAAGTCATGCTCTGCCTCTGGGAGGTCCGACCGGTGCTGGGACTCGCCCAGCCCCACGCCCCGGAATCCTCCTGCGGTGAGTGCCTCGAAGCCCCGCTCCCACTGCTGGCAGGGCGCCGGAGGGTGATCACAGTTCAGGCGCTACCAGGCAGAGACGCGCATCATCCGGTAGGGCGTGGTCCACATCAACAGGACCACCACAGACACGGCGACGCCGGCGGTGAGCAGTAGACGGCGTGCGGCGACGCCGGCGGTCAACAGCAGTCCACCGACGATCACCAGGATGATCAAGCTTGTGCCCAGATCCCCGCCCAGCAGGACCAGCGAGAGCACCACCAGCACCCCCGGAGCCACCAACGGGAACAACCAGTGGGTGACACCTGGAACCCCCTGGACTCTGCGCGCCAGCACCGCCGAGCCCCAGAGGGCCAGCGCGAGCTGCGCCACCTCGGAGGGCTGACCGGTGATGGGACCCCACAGGATCCTATTCGTGCTGCCATCCGCTTCGGCCCCCAGCGGCGTGAACACCATCAGGGCAAGCAGGACGCAGGACAACACCATCAGCGCCACGTTGAGATTCTTTCGGTCCAAGCCGGATCAATAGATTAGCGATTGTTGTTCACTAAATAGCTGTAACTGCGTAGGGTGTGATCATGTTGAAGAAAACATGGATGCCTGTATTTCCCGCCCTCGGTGCGGCCCTGCTGCTCGCCTCCTGCGCGGCCGGGGATCCTGCCGCCGAGGTCACCGAGGAGGAGCCGGCGCCGAGTTCCAGCGGGTCCGAGGAGGTAGCCGCGGGCGAGGGCGATGGCGATGGCGATGGCGATGGCGATGATGAGCTTGCTGCACCGGCCTCTGGCGCGCCTGGCTCCGAGGATGCCGATGCGAACCACCCGGGGGGACAGCAGCTCATCATTGGCACCGACGGTGTGGAGTTCTTCTACATCTCGCCCGAGGATGACGACGGCGATGAAGTCTTCCATCTGCACTGTGCGGACGACGAGGCGCTGGCTGCGAAGGCCGCGCACAACGACGGCGCCGAACCGATCGGCTGGCCGCAGGACTGGGGCGGCACCGGAACGATGCCGGATCCGTTGTGCCACCCCGATTACCTGCAGATCGATGAATGGGAAGACCTGGAGGCGCACGCCGCCTGCTGGGAAGGCAACGAGACCTCGACTCTCGTGAGGACCGGACAGTCCCAGGAAGAGGTCGACAAGCAGCTATGGCGGCAGTCCCAGGCACGCGCCGACTGGGAGCAGAATCCGGCCGGTGGCACCTGCGCGGAGCAGTGGGCTGCGAACGACGGCTGAGCCAAGCCCTCTCCCCCGTTGAGGGGCGGAAGTACCGAGCAGTTGGGCCCTAGATCCGCATGAGATGCCCGGAGAATCCGCCCCTCAACGTGGGGTGGGATGCGGACCCGAACCCTGGACAGCCTGCTCGCAGCGGTGCTTGAATCCTAACTATGTTAGGTGGAACTACGCGTGATAGGCAGGCCGAACGGCGTGAGGCCACGCAGCTCGAGATCCTCGCTGCTGCCTGGTCCATGGCGCGTGAGCTGGGGCTCGCGGAGATCACCCTGCGCGGGGTGGCCGAGCGAGTCGGTATGCGGGCGCCGTCGCTCTATACGCACTTCGGATCCAAACACGCGATCTACGACGCCATGTTCGGGCAGGCCTGGGTCGAATGCCTCATCCATTTCGAGTCCATGCGGGAGCAGGTCCCGGATGACGCACGCGAGGCGCTCAGATTCCTCGCGCGCAGCTTCTTCGACTTCGCCGTCAGCGACCTCCCCCGACATCAGTTGATGAACCTGCGGACGATCCCGGGCTTCACCCCGAGCGCGCAGAACTACGCCCCCGCCGTCGCAACGCTGGACCTCGCTCGCGAGATCTTCATTCGTCACGACCTCACGGCACAGGAGGACCTCGACCTGTTCACCGCGCTGGTAGGCGGCCTGGTGGATTCTCAACACGCCAACGATCCCGGCGGAGACCGCTGGGCTCAACTGCTCGACCGTGCTATCGACATGCTGGCCGACGACCTCGGCCTGCCGCGAGTCCCCAACCACCCACTGCCCTAAGGAGCAGTCATGAGCACCCAGCAGCAAGATTTGACCCGGGAAGCCCGCCTCCCCCAGCTGGACCGCACCCTCGCGACCCAGCTCGCCGCCGCCGAGTACGCGCGCGTCGCCGATCTCCTGGACCGCCTCACGTCCGAGCAATGGGCGGCGCCGACAGACTGCCCCGGCTGGGAGGTCCGAGATATGGCCGGGCACATGCTGGGGATGGTCCAGATGGCGGCCTCGGTGCCCGAGATGGTCCGCCAGCAGGCGACGGCCACCCTGCGCGCACGACGCCGCGGCGGCCTGCAGATCGACGCACTCACCGCGTTACAGGTCGAGAAGAACGCAGCACTCACTGCCGAGGAGGTCGCCCGCGAGTACCGGAGGCTGAGCCCACGGGCTGTCCGCAACCGACGCCGCGCACCGAGGTTCCTGCGGAACCAGACCATGGAGGAGGAGGCCGACGGGCGATGGACCTTCGGCTACCTGTTCGACGTGATCCTGACCCGCGACCCGTTCATGCACCGGATCGACATCACCCGAGCCACGGGCGTGCCGATGGTCGCCACGGCCGACCACGAAGGGGTCATCGTCGACAACGTCGTCCGCGAGTGGGCCCAGCGTCACCAGAGGCCCGTCATCCTCGAGCTCAGCGGACCCGCGGGAGGGCACTGGGCGTTCGGCCACGGTGGGAACGCAGGCGGGGGCCACCGCGGGGAAGGAGAGCCCATCTCAATGGACCCGTTCGAGTTCTGCCGCGCCACCAGCGGCCGGGCACCCGCTGCGGGACTGCTCACCACCCAGGTCCCGTTCTGAGCATCGCGTCACCGCGCTAGACAGCTGCTGAGGGGCGGAAGTACCGAGCAGTTACACCCTGGATCCGCATGAGATGCTCGGAGAATCAGCCCCTCAACGCAGGGGGGTGCCCCTCAACGCAGGGGGGGTGAGTCCGGGCACGCAAAAGACCCCGGCCGACTGGATTGCTCCAGATCAGACCGGGGTCTCTGCTTCGTTCTCCGATGTGCGCGGAAGGGGACTTGAACCCCTACCCTCTTTACGAGGACTAGCACCTCAAGCTAGCGCGTCTACCTATTCCGCCACCCGCGCATCGTGTTTATGCCTCAAAGGCAACGACAAGAAACATTAGCATGACGCAGAACGGGACCGCGAATCGGGGGCTTCAGCACTCGCCGTCGAACCCGGGATCCGCCCAGATCAGGGGACCCTGGCGGTCCATTCCTGGGTGCTGAACTTCTCCTGCACCAGCTGCTCGGCCCGGGCCAGCTCCTCGGGGCGGATCTCGGCGACCCGTGCCCCGTATTTGGTCGCGAAGGTCTGCACGAACGCGTCCAGGATCTCCGCGCGGGCCAGCCCGGTCTGGCTGCGCAGCGGGTCCACCCGCTTCGCCGCGGAGGTGATCCCCTTATCGGAGATCTTCTCCCGCCCGATGCGCAGCACCTGGAGCATGTCATCGGCATTCATGTCGTAGCTCATCGTCACGTGGTGCACCATGCCGCCGCTGGCCAGGCGCTTCTGCGCGGCCCCGCCGATCTTGCCCTCGGTGGAGACGATGTCGTTGAGCGGCTTATAGGAGGCGGTGATCCCGATCGAGGTCAGCGCCTCCATCGCCCAGGCGTCGAGGAACGGATAGGAGTCGGCGAAGCTGAGCCCGTCCACCAGAGACGCCGGCACCGAGAGCGAATAGGTGACGAAGCTGCCCTCGTCCATGTACATCGCTCCCCCACCGGTGATCCGCCGGACCACCGTGGCGCCCATCCGCTGCGCGGCCTCAGAATCCACCTCGTTGGCCAGGGACTGGAAGGAGCCGATCACCACGGCGCGGCCGGAGTAGTCCCACATCCGCATCAGCGGCGGGCGGTTCCCGCGGCCCACCTCCTCGGTGAGCACCTGATCCAGCGCCACGTGCATCTCCACGGGCAGCTGCACCGCGGGCATGACCTCCCAGTCGTGGTCCTCCCAGCGGGTGGCATGGCCCAGCGCACGACGCACCGCGGTGGCGATGGCATATTCGTCGAAGCCGAACATCTGCGCCTCCGCGGGCAGCTGGGCGCGCACGGATTCGGCGATCTCCTCCCGGGTCGCCCGGGTCGGCAGCCCGATCAGCGCGGCGTTGAGCGAGCCCAGCGCCTCATCGGGCTCCAGGAAGAAGTCACCGTTGACCGAGGCGGCGGTGATCTTCGCCTCGCGCGGGTGGATCCGGGGGTCGAGGTCGGTGTGCAGGTCGACGACGACGAGCTTGCCGCCCACGACCTTGTACTCCCCGTGCTGCTGATGCGTGTCCGTCATGGGTCAATCCTATGGGCGCTGGCACCCTCGTCTGTTCCGGCCCAGACGACCCCACCTCCGGGCCCGAGCGCGACCTCGAACGCCATGCCTTCCCGCTCGGCGCGGAGATGGCGCCCGTCGTCCTCGACCACTTCCCAACCGGCCTCCGGGAGCGCTGCGCGGTAGTGCCCGAGCACATCGATCTCCTCGGAGACCTCCAGGCTGCGGTCACAGCCATCGACACCGCTGGCGCCACCCCGGCTGAAGTGGCCGATGTGCTCGATGGAGTCGAACGCCTGCTGCGACTCACGCTCCGCAGTGCTCGCGGGCTCCCCCGAGCCTTCGGTCACGCATTGCGGAACCAAGTCGTACTGAGCCTCGATCTTCTGCCGGAGCGCCACAGGGCTGAGAGCGAACATCGCGAGGAGCATCAGCACCGGGATCACGATGGCGGTGAACCGGATCCAGATTCGCGGCGAGAGCACCAGGACGAACACCGCGACGACGCCGACCACAACCAGAGCGACACCGGAGAAACCGGCCGTCAAACCCCAGACCAGGCCCTCGAAGGCAGTATCAGTGATGACGCCGTACTCGAGAAGGAAACTGTGGTGGACCAGCACCCCCAGCAGCGCCAGTGCTGCCGTCAGGACGAGCAACACCGCCGCGACAGTGGTCCGGCCGGTCTGAGCCATGACTCATTCTAGTGGCCCCTGACGGGCCAGCCATAGGGTCTTCCTGTCGTAGAAGCCCTCAGTTCATGGGTTGCCGACCGAAGCGGGCGAGCAGGTGCCAGACCCGTTTCACCCTCGCGCTGAGCTGCTCAGTCGGCCAGGGTGCCGATCTCGAACTCGGCGAGCTGTCCTTCGGGGCCGTCCTGGTCCCCGTGCTGTGCTTCGAAGGCGGCCGCCGCGTCAGTGCCGCACAAGCCTTCGATTCGATCTGCTCCACCTGGGTGCTGATCGATCCAGTCGGTGAGGTCGTAGACCGTCCCGCTCATGACGGTCCAGCACGAGTCCGGGGAGTCGTTCTGCTCGACTTCCTCCATCGTGAGAACCCCCTCGGCGGATTCCCCGGCCTCGGCATCCTCGTCATCGGTCGCGTCCTCCGGCGCCTCGGCCTCGGCATCTTCCTCCTCGGTAGCGTCCTCCGGCGCCCCGGCGTCGGTCTCCTCCGACTGGACAGCCTCGGTCTCCTCGGTCTCCGGGGCATCCGGCTCTGGGCTCTCACTCTGGCCGCATGCGGCGAGCAGCAGCAGGCTTGCCGTTGCTGCTGGAGCCAGGAGGAACTTCCTCCGAAGGGTCTTCTGATCGTTGATGCTCATGAGGATGCTCCTTCTAGCGAGTGATTTCTTGTTTCGGTTCTCCGGTGTTCCTCGCCGCGCCGCCGCGACGAGAAGGCCCAGGCGGTGACCCAGGTGAGCATCACCGTGAGCAGCAGTGCTCCGCTGACGTGCCCCGCGAGGGTCATGGTGCTGCCGATGGCAGCCTGCAGGAACGACAACCCAAAGGTGGCCACCGCGAGAACTGTGGGGACGCGGCCAGTCTTGGAAACCTTGACCATGAGCAGGAGCGCCACCGCCAGCAATCCGGAGGTGACGTGGAGCCCGATGGCCCCCAGGCCGTGGACGTCCAGTCCGCGGAAGTCCTGGATGTACAACCCTGCTGAGCCGAAGAGGAGCCCCAGGGCTCCAAGATTGATCAGGCACAAGCCTCGCACGAGGACGAGAAGTAAGTGCGGGGAGGTCATGGTGTGAGCTCATCTTCCTTCCGGGTCTGCGTCGCCCAGCCGGGGCCGGAGTGCCCAATCTGCTGGCTGGACATACAGGAGGTGGCCCCACGGAACCTCTCGGATCCACGGGGCCACCCTCAAGCTGTGGCCTCAGTCGAGGCCAGGTCAGCGATGCCGGTCGCCACCCTTGAGGTGGAGACGCGACCGAGCTGGCAACCTACATGCCCTTCAGCGGGCGTGAGGCTCAGGACTCGGTGGGGCGCTGGCGCATGAAGTACGCGCCGGCTCCGATCGCGCCGAGGGCGAGCACGCCGCCACCGGCGGCCATGGCCATGCCTGCACCCTGGGAACCACCGGCAACGCCGGTGTCGGCGCCGCCTTCAGGCATCCCGTCCATCTGTGAAGCGGTCAGCGTGCCACAGGCAGCTGGCAGGGTCGCTGCGTTGGGCAGTGACTCATCGAGCTCGGACTGCTTGTTCGCGGCTTCCTCGGTCAGCAGGGTCGGGTCCACGCCGTGGACCACGATGACGCCGGTGCCATCAACGATGGAGGCCAGCACGTCATCGGCGATCTCGAGGTCACGTTCGTAGGTGTAGCTAGAACCACCGGGGAAGCGTTCCACGGCCAGGCCGGAGTCTGGTGAGGTGTCGCCTTCGGTGGTCAGTGAGGTGCCGATGCCGCCGTAGAAGGGTGCGCCTTCTTCGACGTTGATGGCGCCGTCGCCATCGACGTCAGCGTCGGGTCCG
>NZ_JEMO01000010.1:0-8373 GCF_000582475.1 Nesterenkonia sp. AN1 | reverse complement strand
GGCCGGCGGCGGCGTTGCCCGCCGCGTGGGCCAGGGCCTCGAGCGGGCCGCGGCGGCGCAGGACGAAGCGCAGCAGACCCGCACCCAGGCGCCGATGACCAGCAGCATCAGCATCTGAGCCGGGGAATACTCGGTGAGGAAGGTCAGGAAGTCCGGCACCTGAGTGCCGCGCCAGAAGTGGAGCACCACCAGGTGGGCCACGTAGAGGGTCAGCGGCATCGCGCCTGCCCCGATCAGCGGAGCCAGCAGCCAGCGCAGCTTCTCTGCGGCGAGCAGGCATACGCCCAGCACCAGCATCGAGGTGCCGATGGTGTGGATCAGATCCATCGTGGAGCCCTGATGCGGAGTCGCGAGCAGGAACCACAGATCCTCATTGACCAGGGGGATCTGATAGGTGCCCACCAGAAGCTCGGCGCGCATCTCGGCGCTGGACCAGCCGTAGCGCGCGGCGAGCTCGGGGATCAGCGTGGACTGCCAGAGCATCCACAGGTGCACCGCATAGCTGAGCACTGCCAGCCCCAGCCCGATTCCGGCCAGCTTCAGCGCGACGGGGGCCCGCTGCAGCTGCAGCCGACCGATCGCCATGCCGGTGAAGAGGTAGGCCGGCCAGAGCAGCAACGGGTAGTACCCGGTCAGCGCCAGGTCCATGCCCAGCACGGCGGGATTCGCCAGGTCGGCGAACCCGGGGGAGTGCCACAGCCGCCACATGTCGGGGAATCCCTCCCAGGAGCTGCGCAGATCATTGTGCAGCCACCAGAACGCCACCGGTGCCGCCGCCACCCAGGCGCCGGCCAGGGCGAACAGCGGCACCGCGCCCAGGCGCAGGAACGGCAGCGCGAGCAGGAAGAGCAGGCCGTAGTGCACCAGGATGATGGCCACCCCGGAGTTCAGCGCGGCCACCATCAGTCCGATCACCACCACGATCAGCGCACGCACTGCGATGGCCTTGCGGTCACCGGCGAGCTGTGCCCCGGAGTGAGCCCGGCCGGCGCCGCCGCTGAGCAGCGAGAGTCCCACGCCGGCCAGCATCGCGAACAGCGCCGAGGGACGCCCGGTGAAGAGCAGGCCGGCCCAGCTGGCGTCGTGTCCGGGCTCGGAGATGGTGGGCAGCACGTGGACGGTCATCATGCCCAGCAGCGCGAGGCCGCGGGCGGCATCGACTCCCGAGATGCGCCGCAGACGTGAGGAGGTGGGGCCGGCTTTGATCACCGTATGTACGTTACTGCCTCGCCCACCCAACCGAAGTCGAGACTCGTCGGGAGCAGCTCACCGGGCATTTCTCGGGCAGCTCAGCGGGCACCTCCCGGGAGCACTTGAAAAAATCTTCGCATCCGGCGCAACCTTTTCCCGGCCCCGGCGGTAGTACTGATGTGAGCACAAAAAGTGATCACCATCACTGCCTTCAGGCACCCTGAAAGGACATCGCCATGCGCAAGTCACTTCCACTCGCCACCACCGCGCTCGTCGGAATGGCCATCGCGGCCACCGCAGTCCCCGCCTACGCCGCCGAGGAGGGCGCAGCCTCAGCCCAGCTCTCGGTGCTGCATGCCGTGCCAGATCTCCCCGTGGACGTCTACGTCAACGGCGAACTGACCCTAGATGACTTCAACCCCGGTGATCTCGCCGGGCCGCTGGAACTGCCGGGCGGCGACTATGAGATCGCGATCACCGCCGCCGACGCCGCCGATGCCTCGGATCCGGTCCTCGGCCCCGTGGACGTCTCTCTGGAGAGCGGCGGAAACTACACCGCTGCCGCCCACCTCGATGCCGACGGCAACCCGACCGTGACCGCCTTCGGCAACGACACCTCCGAGCTCGCAGCCGGTGAGGGCCGACTCACGGTGCGCCACGTGGCCGCCGCCCCGGCCGTCGACGTCTTGGCCAACGGCGAGGTGGCCGTCGAGTCGCTGTCGAACCCGGATGAGGCCTCACTCGACCTGCCTGCCGGCACGCTCGAGGCCGCCGTGACCCTGGCCGGCGAGTCTGACCCGGTCATCGGCCCGGCCGACGTCGACGTCGCCGAAGGCGTGAACACGATCGTCTACGCCTGGGGCTCTGCCGCGGACGGCAACCTGGCGCTCGCCACCCAGACCGTGGACGCCACGCACTCCTCACCAGACGGCGTGCCCACCGGCAACTTCGAGGTCGTCGCCGGCCAGTCCACCGCCGGCTGGGTCGCCGGCATCGGCGTGCTGGCTCTGATCGGCGTCGGCACCGTGGCGATGGGCGCTCGCGCCAAGAGCCGCGTCTGAGATGAACAACCACCGTCGTCGCCTGCGGGCGGGTCACTCCGCCGGCCTGGCCCTCGTGCTCAGCGCTGCTCTGGTCGCAACAGGGTGCGCCACCTCAGCTGCGGAGCGCCCCGAGAGTCAGGCGGCGACGGTCTCGGCCTCCGGAGAATCCCAGGAGCCTTCGGCGTCTTCCCCTTCGCCGGAGGCCCCTGGGTCTCCGGAGGCCACCCCATCGGTTCCGAGTCCCGGATCCAGCCCGGTCCAGCCTGCCGATCAGGGGCAACAGGAGCCCACCCCTGAGCCCGCGCAGCTGCTCTACCCGGGCATCGATGCGGATATCCCGGTGGAGCCGCGCGGCGTCGCCGAGGATGGTCAGATGGACATCCCCGACGACGCCGCCCAGGCTGCCTGGTATGAATACGGCAAGGCCCCGGCCGATCAGGTCGGGACCACCGTCATCTCCGCCCACGCCGGTTCCCAGGAGACCCCCGTCGGGCCGCTCTACGCACTGAAGGACTCCCGGCCAGGCGAGGAGGTCACGGTCCTTGACGAAGCCGGCGTGGCGCATCACTATGAAGTCACACAGGTGGAGCAGCTCGGCAAGGACGGACTGGACTTCGCTCCGTACTTCGAGCGGACCGGGAAGCACCGTCTAGTGCTGATCACCTGTGGGGGTCAGTGGATCGACGAGCGCGGCAGCTATGCAGACAACATCATTGTGGTCGCTGAACCCCTCGACTGAGCAGGCGAGCGCCCCGGCTGCACGGACCTCGCCCCTGCCCTCCGACGAAGGAGAAGCCCTGGATCAGCAGCCTCTTGCGATGCGCTTCGCGGCCGGGGAACCCGCAGCCATGCATGACCTCTATCGGCAGCACGCGAGCTTCGTGTTCTCGCTGTGCATGGCGGCGCTGCGGCATCGTCAGGACGCAGAGGATGCGACCCAGCAGGTGTTCACCCGCGCCAGGCGCTCGCGGGAGAGCTATGACCCCACCCAGCCGACCGGTGCCTGGCTCACCGGGATCACCCGCCGGGTGATCGCTGACGTGTTCGCGCGGCGGGAGCGAGATCTGCAGACCGCCGAGGCCGGGGCCGATGTGATGGCACGCAACGGCCCGACACAGCCGACCGACGCTGTGGTCGATCGAGTCGTGGTCCAGCAGAGCCTGCGGCAGCTGGGTCCGCCGCAGGATGAGATAATTCGCCTGGCCTATTCCGAGGACCTTCCGCTCAGAACCATCGCGGAACGCCTGGAGATGCCGCTCGGCACCGTGAAATCCCACGTCCACCGGGGCCTGGCGCGTATGAGAGAGAGTCTGGAGGTGCATAGTGACTGAGCAGATCCCACCGCGGAACGTTTCCAGCTCCGATGGGCACCTCACAGACGAGCACCTGGCGATCCTGGCCGACCCCCGACTCGGCCGCACCGAGACGACCGCCGAGCAGGCGCACCAGCCACCGCCCTTCGCGCAGCGTGAGCACCTCACACTCTGTGGACCCTGCCGCGCGGCGTTCGAGGCCACCGAACGTGCCCTGGAGGCGCTGCGTGATCCCGCCGCGCTGCACGATCCCCCCGCCGAGCTCTGGGACCGGATCGCCGCCGGGATCGCCGCGATCTCGGAAGAGACCCGCGTCCCTGGCCAGAGCGCCTCGGACCGAGACCGGCCGATGGACGACCACCCGGCGCGAGACCGCCCGATGGCCTCGGTCACCGAGCTGGGTCCCCGGCAGCGCCGGCGGGCCGGCACCGAGGAGCGCCCTCCTCGCCGGCTCTGGATTCCGCTGGCGGCAGCCGCCGCGGGCGCCGTGCTCGGCGGTGCGGCCGTGGCAGCGCTGCTGGCCCAGAACGACGCCGCGGAGGTCCAGGCCCCCGTGGCCGTGACCACCGTGGTCGGCGACGCCACCCTGGAACCGGTGGCCGCAGAGGACTTCACCGGCCGCGCCGAAATGGTCGAGACCGAGGCCGGGGACCTGGAGCTCACCGTGGAGATCTCAGCCGCCCCGGACCCCGAGGCCGGATACTTCGAGGTCTGGCTGCGCGACGCGGAGGGGACCCAGCTGATCTCGCTGGGCTCCGCCACCGCCGGGGCCACCACCTTCACCGTCCCGGCTGGCATCGACCTGAGTCAGTATCCCGTGGTCGACGTCTCGCACGAACACTTCGACGGCGACCCCACCCACAGCGGCACCACCCTGGGCGCCGGGCCCATGGAGGATCCAGACAGCTGACCCCGCGTCCAGGTTCCCGCCCGTCGCTGGCCCCCGGGCGGGACCCAGGCGGTAGGCTGTTGCCCATGGCAAGCGACAACGAGCCCACACACGAATTCGATCCGCACCTCACCGAGGGGCAGGTCCAGCACCCGGATCAGACCGACCCGTTCTTCGGGCACCTGATCACGGCGATGGTCACGCCGTTCACCCCGGATGACAAGATCGATTTCGACGCCTTCGAGGCGCTCGCCGTGCGACTCGTGGATGAGGGCAACGACTCCCTGGTGGTCTCCGGCACCACGGGGGAGACCTCCACGCTGGAGGACCACGAGAAGGAGTCCCTGGTCCGCGCCGCGAAGTCCGCCGTCGGGGACCGCGCCAAGGTCATCGCCGGCACCGCCACCAACCACACCGATCACGACCTGCTGATGGCCAAGCGTGCCGAGCGCGCCGGCGCCGACGGCCAGCTGGTGGTCACCCCGTATTACAACAAGCCCAGCCAGGACGGCGTCTTCGCGCACTTCACCGCGGTGGCCAACGCAGCGGACCTGCCGCTGATGATCTACGACATCCCCGGACGCACGGGCATCCCGATCGCCACCGAGACGATCCTCAAGCTCTCCGAGCACCCGCACATCATGTCGCTCAAGGACGCCAAGAACGACATCACCGCCACCACCGAGGTGCTGACCAAGACCGACCTCGAGGTCTACTCCGGCGATGACCAGAACGTGCTCGCCTGGATGGCCATGGGCGCCGCCGGCGTCGTCTCGGTCACCGCCCACGTGGCCTCCCCGACCTTCCGCCGGATGATCGACGCGGTGCTGAACTATGAGCTGCGCGAGGCCCGCATCGCGCACGGCGAGCTCGGCCCGGTCATCCGCGCGATGATGACCCGCGTCCAGGGCGCGGTCTCCTGCAAGCAGGTGCTCAACTGGCTCGGCACCGGCATGCACCCCGGCGTCCGCCTGCCCCTGGTGCAGGCCAATGAACTCGAGAAGCAACTGATCATCGCCGACCTGCGCGAGGCAGGCTGGCAGCTCTGAGCGACCCGTCCGAAGCATGGGCGGGCAGCAGGAGCACAGCACACCACCACTACACAATTGAGGTCCCCACCGGGATCTCTCGAGGAGGAATCTCACCTTGGCAGCACAGCGCCTCATCACTCCACCGAAACTACGCCGCGGCACCCTGCGCACGGTCGCCCTGGGCGGCCTGGGGGAGGTCGGGCGCAACATGACGGTCTTCGAGATCGGCGGCAAGCTGCTGATCGTCGACTGCGGCGTGCTGTTCCCCGAAGAGGAACAGCCCGGCGTGGACCTGATCCTTCCTGACTTCAGCTATATCGAGAACCGTCTCGACGACGTCGTCGGCCTGGTGCTCACCCACGGCCACGAGGACCACATCGGCGCCGTCCCGTACCTGTTGCGCAAGAAGCCCGACATCCCGCTGATCGGTTCCACATTGACCCTGGCCTTCATCGAGGCCAAGCTCACCGAGCACCGGATCAAGCCCTACACCCTCGAGGTGAAGGAGGGCGACGTCGAGGACTTCGGTCCCTTCCAGTGTGAGTTCGTCGCGGTCAACCACTCCATCCCGGACGCGCTGGCGGTGTTCATCCGCACCGAGGCCGGTTCGGTGCTGCACACCGGTGACTTCAAGATGGACCAGCTTCCCCTGGACGGGCGGATCACCGACCTGCGCCACTTCGCGAAGCTCGGCGAAGAGGGCGTGGACCTGTTCCTCACCGACTCCACCAACGCCGACGTTCCCGGCTTCACCACTCCGGAGAAGGAGATCGGTCCGACCCTGGACCAGCTCTTCGGCACCTCCAACCGGCGGATCATCGTCGCCTCCTTCTCCTCCCACGTGCACCGCGTGCAACAGGTGCTCAACGCCGCCCATGCGCACAACCGCAAGGTGGCCTTCGTGGGCCGCTCGATGGTGCGCAATATGGGCATCGCCTCGAAGCTGGGCTTCCTGGACGTGCCCGAGGGCATCCTGGTGGACATGAAGAAGGTGGACAACTACCCCGACTCCGAGGTGGTGCTGATGTCCACCGGTTCGCAGGGCGAGCCGATGGCGGCGCTCTCGCGGATGGCCAACGGCGACCACCCGATCCAGGTGGGTCAGGGCGACACCGTGATCCTGGCCTCCTCGCTGATCCCCGGCAACGAGAACGCGGTGTTCCGCGTGATCAACGGGCTGCTCAAGCTCGGCACCGACGTGATCCACAAGGGCACCGCGAAGGTCCACGTCTCCGGGCACGCCTCCGCCGGCGAGCTGCTCTACTGCTACAACATCGTCAAGCCCAAGAACGTGATGCCGGTCCACGGCGAGACCCGCCACCTGATCGCCAACGGCAAGCTCGCCGAGGACACCGGGGTCCCCAGCGACCGGGTGATCCTCGCCGACGACGGCACCGTGGTGGACCTGCACCAGGGTGTGGCGCAGATCGTGGGTCAGGTCGAGTGCGGCTACGTCTACGTGGACGGCTCCTCCATCGGTGAGATCACCGACAACGACCTCAAGGACCGTCGAGTCCTGGGCGAAGAGGGCTTCATCTCCGTGGTCGTGGTGGTCAACCGGCAGACCGGCAAGATCATCTCCGGGCCCGACATCCACGCCCGCGGCGTGGCCGAGGAGGATCAGGTCTTCAAGGACATCAAGCCCAAGATCTCCCGCGCGCTCACCGAGGCGATCCAGGACAACAAGGAGCACACCACGCATCAGCTGCAGCAGATCGTGCGTCGCACCATGGGCTCCTGGGTGGCGCGCAAGCTGCGCCGCAAGCCGATGATCGTCCCGGTGGTCGTCGAGACCTGATCCCACGCGGATCCGGTCCACCCGCCTCATCACGCCGCTGGGCCTCGCATTGCGCGGGGCCCAGCGGCGGATCCGGGCCCCGCAGCCTCTCCTAGGCCAGGGCCTGACCCGGGTGAAAGGTGTGCCGATCGGTGACCGGACCCGGCATCGAGGGTAGGTTAGCTTCCATGGCGACACGTACTTCCCCCGCTCGAGCCGCCAGCACCAAAGGAAGCAAGACCTCCAAGAGTGCATCCGGCCGCGCGACGACGTCGAAGAATTCCTCCAACCCACCAGCAGAGGCCCCTCGCGGGAACCTGCTGGCCTCCGCCGCGCGCGGCTTCTGGCTGGCCCTGGCCACGCCTGTGGCCTCCGCCGTGCGCGGGATCGGGCGGCAGGTGAAGGTTCATCCCGATGATCGCCGCGACGGCGCCGGGCTGGTGTTCTTCCTGCTCGCGCTGCTCACCGCGGTGGTCGACTGGTGGGGGGCTCGAGCCCTGGATCACTGGGCACTGAACCTGGTGCACACCTCCACGGCAGGGACCTTCGGCTGGGCCTCGGTGATCCTTCCGCTGATCCTGTTCATCGCCGCGGTGCGCTACTTCCGCGCACCCCAGGACCATTCCAGCAACGCCCGAATCGCCGCTGGGAGCGCCATCATCCTGGTCGCCTCCGCCGGCGTGGTGCACCTGGCCAACGGCCTGCCCAGCATCAATGAGGCCTTCACCGTCGGCGAGGACGGCAGCTTCACCGCGCTTCTGAACTCCGGGGGAGTCATCGGCTACCTGGTCAGCGTCCCGCTGGCCTCTCTGGTGACCGTCTACCCGGTCTGGGCGCTGCTGATCCTCGCACTGCTCTCCGGCCTGCTGGTCCTCACCGACACCCCGCTGCGCCGGGTGCCCGACCGGGTCGCCGTCGCCAAGAGCTTCCTCGTCGGTGAGCGCCGCGAGCCGCTGGAAGATCCGAACCTGCCCAGCGGCGGTGCTGCCCAGCAGCCCGCACCGGCGCAGAAGACCGGCTCGAAGGCCGGGTCGAGGTCTGCGGCCGTCTCATCGCCCGCCGCACCGTCCAACTCCGAGGACGACGCCGCGGCACGCCCGCGCCGCGCCGCGCGCCACGCCGAGGACGG
>NZ_JEMO01000009.1:0-168597 GCF_000582475.1 Nesterenkonia sp. AN1 | reverse complement strand
CCCCCGCCGCGGCAGCTGCCGCGGCTCCTGCCGTGCCGCCGTCGAGCGTTCCGTCCTCCGCCGCTCTCAAGCGCAACCCCGACCCCGAGGCACCAGCCCCGGCCGCCGCCATGCCGGTGCGCTCCGAGCAGCTCACCCTCGGTGGCGACGTCACCTACACCCTGCCCGAACAGGGACTGCTGCCCTCGGGCCCGCCGGCGAAGGAACACACCGCCGCCAATGATGAGATCGTCCATGCGCTGAACCAGACCTTCCAGCAGTTCAAGGTCGAGGCGCAGGTCACCGGGTTCTCCCGCGGTCCCACCGTCACCCGCTACGAGGTGGAGCTGGTCCCGGGCACCAAGGTGGAGAAGGTCACCGGTCTGGAGAAGAACATCTCCCTGGCCGTGGCCTCCAATGAGGTCCGGATCCTTTCCCCGATCCCCGGCAAATCAGCCATCGGCATCGAGATCCCGAACAAGGACAAGGAAGTCGTCGCCCTGGGCGACGTGCTGCGCTCCAACGCGGCCCGCAAGACCGAGCACCCGATGGTCATGGGTGTCGGCAAGGATGTGGAGGGCGGGTTCGTCGTCGCCAACCTGGCGAAGATGCCGCACCTGCTCGTCGCAGGCGCCACCGGTGCGGGCAAGTCCGCGTTCGTGAACTCCATGGTCACCTCGATCCTGATGCGTGCCACCCCCGATGAGGTGCGCCTGGTCATGGTGGACCCCAAGCGGGTGGAGCTCACCGCCTACGAAGGTGTCCCGCACCTGGTCACCCCGATCATCACCGACGCCAAGAAGGCCGCCGAGGCGCTGCAGTGGGTGGTCAAGGAGATGGACAACCGCTACGACGACCTCGCCCACTTCGGCTATAAGCATGTCGATGACTTCAACAAGGCCGTGCGCAACGGCGCGATCCAGCTGCCCCCGGACTCCAAGCGCGACCTGCGCCCCTATCCCTACCTGCTGGTGATCGTCGACGAGCTCGCCGACCTGATGATGGTGGCCCCGCGCGACGTCGAAGACTCGATCGTGCGCATCACCCAGCTCGCCCGAGCCGCCGGCATCCACCTGGTGCTGGCCACCCAGCGTCCCTCGGTCAATGTGGTCACCGGCCTGATCAAGGCGAACATCCCTTCCCGGATGGCGTTCGCTACCTCCTCCTCCACCGACTCTCGCGTGGTGCTGGACTCGGTGGGTGCCGAGAAGCTGCTCGGACAGGGCGACGCCCTGTTCCTGCCCGCCGGCCGGCCCAACCCGATGCGCGTGCAGGGGGCCTGGGTCAACGACTCCGAGGTTCACGCCGTGGTCGAGCACGTGAAGTCTCAGCTCAAGGCTCAGTACCGCGAAGACGTGGTGCCCGAGAAGGTCGCCAAGAAGATCGACGAGGACATCGGCGACGATCTCGATGTGCTCCTGCAGGCCACCGAACTCGTGGTCACCACGCAGTTTGGCTCCACCTCGATGCTCCAGCGCAAGCTGCGCGTCGGCTTCGCCAAGGCCGGTCGCCTGATGGACCTCATGGAATCCCGCGGCGTGGTCAGCGCGTCCGAGGGCTCCAAGGCCCGTGACGTGCTGGTCGCCCCGGAGGAGCTTCCCGGCCTGCTGGCCATGATGCGCGGCGAGGAGCCGCGTGCGGCGGCACCCAGCGAGGACGCCCCAGAGGCCTATGACAACACCGGCATCGAATACGAGCCGGGCCAGTCGGTGCAGACCGCGCCGAGCGGCATCATCGGCGGCGCAGCTCAAGGTGCTCCCACCGCCCCGAGTCCCGCGCCGGCCGCAGGGCCCGGCTCTGCGGCTCCCGGCTACACGGCGGTCTCATCGGGCTCTGCGGTCTCGGGTCCCTCTGCCCCTTCTGGCTATTCGCCGGTCTCGCCGGTCTCGGCGCTGTCGGCGGACTCAGCACCGGACCCGGTGGACCACCCCGCCACCCAGCCCACCCAGGTTCAGCAGGTCCAGCCGCGCGAGGTCGAGGACTACACCTCGCGGCGCGGCGCGGAGCCCACGCAGACCGCACCCACCCAGGCCGTCGGTCAGCGCCAGGTCAGCCGGGCCTCGCTCTCCAGCGCCGATCTGATCGCCCGCGATCTCGCCGAACGCACCGCAGCCCTGCCCGAGGCGAGGGACTATCATGACGGGCACGACTCCACGTCCGGCGAGGACATGTGGGAACTGACCGGACGCTGAGAGACTCATGACTGACACACCGCGTGAACCAGCCGCACAGACCGGGCCACCGGCTGAACCGCCGCTGCTCAACATCGCCAACATCCTGACCATGGTCCGCATCGCGCTGGTCCCGGTCTTCATCTGGCTCCTGGTGCTCGACGCTCAGGGAGAGGTGTTCGGCGGCTCCGGGGAGGCCACCAACGGCGGCTGGCGCTGGGCCGCTGCCGGGGTCTTCGCCCTTGCGGTGCTCACTGACAAGATCGACGGCGATCTCGCGCGGTCTCGGAATCTGGTCACCGACTTCGGCAAGATCGCCGATCCGATCGCCGACAAGCTGCTGATCGGTGCGGGCCTGGTCATGCTTTCGCTGCTCGGGGAGCTGCCCTGGTGGGTGACCCTGGTGATCCTGGCTCGCGAGCTCGGTGTCACCGTGCTGCGCATGGTCGTGATCCGCTATGGCGTGATGCCGGCCTCCCGCGGCGGCAAGCTCAAGACCGTGCTGCAGTCCGCAGGCCTGCTGCTGATGCTGCTGCCGCTGGTGATCATCGCCACTTGGCTCGCCGACGTCGCCTTCTGGATCATGATCCTTGCCCTGGTCGTCACCGTGGTCACCGGAGTGGACTATCTGATCTCCGCGATCAGGATGCGCCGCCGAGTGCGGGCTGAGCGTGCCGCCCCGCCATCGGCCGATCCACTCCTGGACCGCGATCATGACTGATTTCTCCCAAGAGCCCGGCGCGGTGTCTGGCGCGGTGTCTGGCTCGGCGTCTGACTCGGTGTCTGAGGCGGCGTCTGGCAAGGTGTCCGGCCACGCCGGGGAGGTGGCGCGCGCCGCCGAGCGCCGGACCGAGCCGCGCACCGTCATCCAGAGCCTGGGTCACCGCGACCTCACGCTGGCCACCGCCGAGTCGCTGACCGCCGGTGGCCTGTCTTCCCGGATCGCCGAGGTGCCCGGCACCTCGGTGGCGCTGCTGGGCGGCGTGGTCGCCTATTCCAGCGCCGTAAAGCGTAATGTTCTCGACGTCGACGCGCAGCTTCTCCAGGACCGCGGAGCCGTGGACCCGGACGTCGCGGCCGCCATGGCGCGCGGCGTCGCGTCCGTGACCGGCGCCGATATCGGCATCGCCACGACCGGTGTGGCCGGCCCCGAGGCGCATGAGGGCAAGGACGTCGGAACCGTGTACCTGGGTCTGGCCTGCAGAAAGACCTCTGCCCAGCGGCTTGGACTGAGTCTGCCCGCCGGCGCTGAACCCGCCGCGGCAGGGCTGAGCCCCGAAGCGGCCCAGACCTGGCTCTCCGGCTCCCTGCTGCTGGATCTCCACGGTGACCGCGGGGAGATCCGAGCCGCCTCGGTAGAGGGGGCATTGAAGCTCGTCGAAGACTTCTTGCTGACCGAACCGCACGGCATCGGGGATCGGGACTAGAGTAGGAAAGCAGGCACCTTCAGCCGTCCCGGGAAGAAAACACCTGCGAAGACCGTTGATGACAGGTGGAACATACCGAAAGAGGAGTGAGTCCATGGTGAGACAACCAGTCACCGTCAACGGCGTGACCCGTTGGAAAGATATGGACGTCGACGGCGTCGCCACGACCCAGCCGCGAGAATCCAAGGGCGTGGTCCTGCGTCAAGAGATCGGTGACGTCCTGCGCAGCATTCGTCAGGCCGAGGGCCGCACCCTGCGCGATGTCTCCCACGATGCGCGGGTGTCCCTGGGATACCTCTCCGAGGTGGAGCGCGGGCAGAAGGAAGCCTCTTCGGAGCTGCTGGCCTCGATCTGCTCGGCGCTCGAGGTGCCCCTGTCCACGATGCTCTCCCAGGTCGCAGAGCGCATCGCCACCGCCGAGGGTCTCCACGTCCCCGACACCGTACCTACCGAGTTCCAGCGCGAGTTCGGCGGCGGCGTCGTCCCGGACCGTGTGCCGGACGCACTGACCCGAGAAGAACTCGCCCGCAGCGGGTCCTGAAGACTCCACCGACGGAGCCGCGCGGATCCGCCCGGCATGAGCGAGCAGCGAAGCGTCTGACGCGAAGCGGTGAGCGAGCAGGCCGGGATTCAGCATCGGGGGGCTGCCCTATAGGGCGGCCCTCCTCTGCTGTCTTAGACTGTTGCTCATGGAAAGTTTTGATCGACGCGCGAAGGTCCACGAGCTGGAGCAGGAGTTCAACCGACTCTTCGTCCGGCGACGATTCAACGCCCTGCAGCTGGCGCGGCAGATCGACTCGGAGATCGAGCCGGCATCCTATTCCGTGCTCGCCACGCTCCAGCAGATGGGGCCGCAGCGGATGACCGCGATCGCCCGGCACCTGGGGATCGGCAAGCCCACGCTCTCGCGGCAGCTCAGCACGTTGGAGAACCGCGGCTTCGTCGAGAAGGCCACCGACCCCGCAGACGGGCGGGCCCAGATGGTCTCGCTCACCGAGGAGGGCCGCGCCCGCCTGGAGTCTGCGCAGGCAGACCGAGCCGAGCGGTACCTGCAGATGCTCACCCCCTGGCAGGAGCTGGAGATCCAGACGCTCTCAAAGCTGCTGGCCAAGCTGAACCAGGCCTACACCGAATTCGACGCCGAGCAGGACCCCGCGCTCGCCCAGGGCTCGGAGATCCCGGCAGCCGTGAGCCTGGCCGGGCCCGACCGGTCCTCGGACGGTTCAGCCGCGCCCCATGGGGCCCAGGACAGCACAGACAAGAGGGTTTCGTGAGAGAAAGTCGATTCTGGTTCCTCATGGAGGGCGAGTTCGGACCGAACTACGCCCACGTGCTCGCCGACTCGCTGGTGCTGAGCCAGTATCAGCTGACGGTGAAGTCCGCTCTGCAGGCCGGAGTGAGCCCTCGCGACGTCTGGGACGCCGTGTGTGACCAACAGGATGTCCCCGCTGATCGGCGGCTCGGACGAGACATCGTGCCCAAGAGCTGAGCCGGACCCCGGAGGCGGGGCGGGCGCAGCGAGGACCCGGTCGGACACGCCGGGCGGTAGTCGAAGATATGTTCGATTCGATGCGCTAGAGTTTTCCCCAGAGGCCCATGCTGCGGAGTCGATCCGGTTGGATGCACATCGTCTGCCCGTGCACGAGGGCATGTCAGAGGGTCCGCCTAATCTGGCACCACATAC
Organism: Nesterenkonia sp. AN1; assembly: GCF_000582475.1. Classification (NCBI taxonomy): domain Bacteria; kingdom Bacillati; phylum Actinomycetota; class Actinomycetes; order Micrococcales; family Micrococcaceae; genus Nesterenkonia; species Nesterenkonia sp. AN1. The sequence goes on along the minus strand of NZ_JEMO01000009.1, from coordinate 163,336 downwards.
ATACAACGAGTCATCGAGGTGAATCATGGCAGTCAGCAAAGATCGTGAGAAGGCGCTTGAAGCAGCGCTGGCACAGATCGACAAGCAGTACGGCAAGGGTTCGGTCATGCGTCTGGGTGATGAGACTCGAGCGCCCATCGAGACCATCCCGACCTCCTCGATCGCCATGGACGCCGCCCTCGGCATCGGCGGCTTCCCCCGCGGCCGTGTCGTAGAGATCTATGGCCCCGAGTCCTCCGGCAAGACGACCGTGGCCCTGCACGCAGTGGCCAACGCCCAGAAGATGGGCGGAATCGCGGCCTTCATCGACGCCGAGCACGCCCTGGACCCGGTGTACGCCCAGAAGCTGGGCGTGGACACCGACGCGCTTCTGGTCTCCCAGCCGGACACCGGCGAGCAGGCGCTGGAGATCATGGACATGCTGGTCTCCTCCGGCTCGATCGACATCGTCGTGATCGACTCCGTCGCCGCGCTGGTGCCGCGCGCCGAGATCGAGGGTGAGATGGGCGACTCCCACGTGGGTCTCCAGGCTCGCCTGATGTCGCAGGCGCTGCGCAAGATCGCCGGCCGGCTCTCGCAGACCAAGACCACCGCGATCTTCATCAACCAGCTGCGCGAGAAGATCGGAGTCTTCTTCGGTTCCCCGGAGACCACCTCCGGCGGCAAGGCGCTGAAGTTCTATGCCTCGGTCCGCGTGGACGTGCGCCGCATCGAGACCCTCAAGGAGGGGACCAACGCGGTGGGCAACCGGACCCGCGCCAAGATCGTGAAGAACAAGATGGCCCCGCCGTTCAAGCAGGCCGAGTTCGACATCATCTACGGCGAAGGCATCTCCCGCGAGGGTGGCCTGATCGACGTGGGCGTGGAGAACGGCCTGGTGAAGAAGTCCGGCGCATGGTTCACCTATGACGGGGACCAGCTGGGCCAGGGCAAGGAGAAGGCGCGCACCTTCCTCAAGGACAACCCCGATCTTGCTGATGAGATCGAGCGTCGCATTCGAGAGAAGCTCGGTCTGCTCGCCCCACTGGAAGAAGAGGGTGGACCCGCGCTAAAGGCCGTCGACGCCTGATAGGAGGCGACTATGGGTGATCAGCAGCAGAGGATCGAAGCGCTGCGGGCTGCCATGACGAGCATCCAGGAGCGGGACCCGGACGCCCCGGTTCCCGACTTCCTGGTGGTGGACACCTCGGTGTCCGTCGCGCCGGTCGAGGTCAAACCTGCTCAGGCCCAGCCCACCGGAGCCAGCTCGGATCAGTCGGGCTCGGGAGCCGCTGCAGGCGCTGACTCCGATCCTGCCGCCTCTGGGGTCGTCGGTGAATCTGGTGAGACTGAATCTGATGAGGATGAATCCACCGACGAGGAGTTCCTCGATCTTGAATCAGGTGACCTCGAGTTCGTGGCCTCCGCCGAGGCACGTCCTCTCATAGAGCCGGAGAAGCTCTCGGAGGACCCCGTCTCGTTCTCGGCGGGAGAGTCCGTCACAACCGAGCTCCAGGCCGAGCCTCGGACGGGGACCGGGGTTGGGCCTGAGGCTGAGACTGGGCCCGAGGCTGACGCGGAGGCGGAGGCGGAGCCCCCCGTCGAGGCTGACGCGGAGACGGAGCCCCCCGCAGAGGCGGAGCCTGAGTCGCCCGCGGACGGGATGGCCGCACTTCGACCCGAGGAGCAGTACGAGAAGGCCCGCGCGGTCGTGCTGCGCCGACTCACGGGCTCCCCTAAGTCACGGCACCAGCTCGCCGTGGCGCTGAAGGAGAAGGAGTTCAGCCCAGATGTGATCAGTCGGGTGCTGGATCGGATGGAAGAGGTCCATCTGGTCAATGACACCGATTTCGCCCGGACCTGGGTCAGGGGTCGTCATGAGCTGAAGAATCTCGGCAAGTCTGCGCTGCGGCGGGAACTGCGCGAGAAGGGCATCAGCGAGCTGGTGGCCCAGGATGCGCTGGAGCAGATCAGCGCCGAGGATGAGGGTGCTGCGGCACGGGAACTCGTCCGACGCAAGCTCCAGGGCAAACCCGTGCCCACCGGCCCCAGCCCGGAGGAGCGCGCTGAACGGGACAAGGTCACCCGGAGATTGGTCTCGATGCTGGCCCGCCGAGGTCACTCCCCAGGGGCGGCGTTCCAGATCGTCCGAGAGATGATCCAGGAGCATTCGGGCGAGTAGAATCCACTGCAATGAGTGATGCACTGATGGACCGCGCCGAGACCACCGCAGCAGATCCCGACCGAGTCGAGGCCTCTGCCGCAGACGCGCATCCGGCGACGACGCGCCGACGCACCTACGAGGTGCGCACCTTCGGGTGTCAGATGAACGTGCATGACTCCGAGCGGATGTCCGGGCTTCTCGAGGATGCCGGCTACGGCCCCGCGCAACCGGGCGCCACTGCGGACCTGGTGGTTTTCAACACCTGCGCAGTGCGCGAGAACGCGGACAACAAGCTCTACGGACATCTCGGGATGCTCCGCCAGACCAAGGCCGAGCACGAGGGCATGCAGATCGCCGTCGGCGGCTGTCTGGCACAGAAGGACCAGGAGACCGTCCAGAAGAAGGCTCCCTGGGTCGATGTCGTCTTCGGCACCCACAACATCGGTTCGCTGCCCACGCTGCTGGAACGCTCCCGTCACAACGCCGAGGCCGAGATCGAGATCCTTGAAGCCCTTGAGACCTTCCCCTCGACCCTGCCGACCAAACGCGAGTCCGTGCACTCCGGCTGGGTGTCCATCTCCGTGGGTTGCAACAACACCTGCACGTTCTGCATCGTGCCGGCGCTGCGCGGGAAGGAACGCGACCGTCGCCCCGGAGAGATCCTGGCAGAGGTCCGCGCGCTCGTCGCCGACGGTGCCGTGGAGGTCACGCTGCTGGGCCAGAACGTGAACACCTACGGCGTAGAATTCGGCGACCGCGGTGCCTTCGCGAAGCTGCTGCGCGCCTGCGGAGAGATCGAAGGACTCGAACGTGTCCGGTTCACCAGCCCCCACCCGGCGTCGTTCACCGATGACGTCATCCACGCCATGGCCGAAACCCCCAACGTCATGCCCCAGCTGCACATGCCGCTGCAGTCCGGTTCGGACAAGGTCCTCAAGGACATGCGCCGCTCCTACCGATCCAAGAAGTTCCTCGGGATCCTGGAGAAGGTGCGCGAGTCCATGCCGGAGGCCGCGGTGACCACCGACATCATCGTCGGGTTCCCGGGGGAGACCGAGGCTGACTTCGCTGACACCATGCGGGTGGTGGAGGCGTCCCGTTTCGCCTCGGCCTACACCTTCCAGTACTCACCCCGCCCCGGCACTCCGGCAGCCACCATGGAGGATCAGATCCCCAAGGCGGTCGTGCAGGAACGCTTCGAACGCCTGTGCGCCCTGCAGGACCGCATCGGGGCCGAAGAGAACGCCAAGCTCGTCGGCAGCTCCCAGGAGCTGCTGGTCACTGCCGACGCCGGGACGAGATCCCGCGAGACCGGACGGCTCAGCGGGCGGTCGCGGGACAACCGGCTGGTGCATTTCACCGTGCCCGCCGGGGCCAGCTCCCCGCGTCCCGGGGACTTCGTCACGGTCACCATCACCGAGGCCGCCGGGTTCCACCTGCTCGCGGATCCGGCAGGGCCGGGAGACTACCGACTTCGCCGCTCACCCGCCGGCGAGGCCTGGGACCGCTGGCAGGCGGACTCCTGCGGAGTGGGCACCACGCAGGTGGGCGGACCCACCCCGCAGTCTCCCTCGGCATGCCGACCTTGCGTCCCGCCTCCTGATGCGTGCTGATGAGCTCTCGCCGCTGAGCACCACCACGGAGGCCCCTGTAGCCGCAGCGCCCACGGCCCCGCTGATCGTCCTGGTCGGCCCCACCGCCTCCGGAAAATCCGCCCTAGGCATCGAGCTGGCAGAGCGCCTCGACGGAGAGATCATCAACGCGGATTCCATGCAGCTCTACCAGGGGATGGACATCGGCACCGCCAAGGTCACGCCGGACGAGGCTGGGGCCGTGCCGCACCACCTGTTCGATGTCCTCGACGTGACTCGGGAGGCTTCGGTCGCGGACTTCCAAGAGCAGGCGCGCCGGGTCATCGGTGAGATCAGGGCCCGCGGCAAGACCCCGATCATGGTCGGAGGCTCGGGGCTCTACGTGCGCGCCGTGATCGACGTCATCGAATTCCCGCCCACCGACCCAGAGCTGCGCAGCCGCCTGACCCGGCGACTCGAGGAGCAGGGTGCTGCGCCTCTGCGCCTGGAGCTGCGCGAGCTGGACCCTGAATCCGCCGCTGTCATCAAGGATGACCGTCGCCTGATCCGCGCCCTGGAGGTCGTGCTGCTCACCGGGCGCACCTTCTCCTCCTTCATGCCGCAGCGAATCCACGAGCCCAGCCTGGAACCGGTGGTGCAGCTCGGACTCGACGTGGACCGGTCCCTGCTGCACCAGCGCATCGCCCACCGGGTGCAACGCATGGAAGAACAAGGCCTGCTCGAGGAGGTGCGCCGGCTCGACGACGCCGGGCTGCGCCGCGGACGCACCGCACCTCGGGCCATCGGATACCAGCAGTTCCTTCAGGTCCTCGACGACGAGCTCAGCCTGGCCGAGGCCATCGAATCCACCACGACCGCCACGCGCAAGTTCGCCCGCCGGCAAGAGACCTGGTTCCGCGCCGACCCCCGCGTGACCTGGCTGCCCGCGCCCTCCGAAGACCTCTGCGGGCAGGCCCTGGAAGCGATACGGCGCGCCCAGCGTTGAACACCTCAGCAGCAAGCACCCGTCCAAGCAGCACAGAATCCCAGCAGCAGCGCACCGACGCAGCAACGAAGGAGAACCGCGTGGCCCATCACCTCACCGGCCTGGAGGCCCTGCGCGGCACCGCAGTCACCAAGGCCCACGCCACCGGCAATGACTTCGTCATGATCGCGGACCCCGCGGGGGAGCAGACGCTGGAAGCACACCAGGTCGCCGCGCTCTGCGACCGGCACCTCGGCATCGGCGGCGACGGGCTCATCCGGGCAGTGCCCGCGCATCGGGTCGCCGGCGACGCCGTGGTCTCCCGGCTGCTCGCCGAGGCCCCCGAGCTGAGCAGCACCGACGAGGCGCCGTTGTGGTTCATGGACTACCGGAACTCCGACGGCTCGGTGTCCGAGATGTGCGGCAACGGCGTGCGCGCCTTCGCACACTTCCTGATCCATCAAGACCTGGTGCAGCTCCTCGAGGGTCAGCAGCTGCCGGTCCTGACCCGGGCCGGGCTGCGCAGCGTGCGCAAGGTGCCCGAAGGCTACGCGATCGGCATGGGCGTGTGGTCCTTCCTTGACCCCGAGCAGGCCGCCACCAATGCCTCTGACGCCCTGGTGATCGCCGCCGGGCTCGAGGAGCCCCGGCCGGCCCTGAGCATCTCGATGGGCAATCCGCACACCGTCGTCGCCCTTGGTGACGAGACGACGCTGAAGGACCTGAACCTCCACGAGGCGCCCAAGGTGGATCCGCTTCCACCCGCGGGGACCAACGTGGAGTTCGTGGTCCCCGCCGAACCGCTGGTCACGCAGGATGCGGACGGTCAGGCCGTGGGTCGGGTGCGTATGCGCGTGCACGAACGCGGGGTCGGGGAGACCATGTCCTGTGGGACCGGCGCCTGCGCCGCGGCCGCTGCGGTACGGGTCTGGGCCGCAGATGACACGGTCAACCTCTGGAGGGTCGACGTCCCCGGCGGACAGGTGACGGTCCGATTCACCGCCCGTGAGGACGGGGCCGAGGATGTGGAGCTGTCAGGACCAGCTCAGCTGGTGCTCACCGGGACCCTCGCCTGAACAGCCGCGCCTCCCGCTCACCAGATCTGTGAACTGCCGCCCCCGCAAGGACGATGAGCCGGCAGGCCCTGCGCTCAGCTGCGGGTGATCCGCAGCAGCCGGAAGCCCTTTGCAGTCTCGGCACGCCCGCTCCGGAACTCTCCGGCGACGCCGGCGAGCATCGTGGTGATCCAGGACAGCAGAGAGTCAGCGCCGAGGTTCTTCTGGACCACCAGCCAGGCCTCGCCCCCGGGGCTCAGCCGCGGCAGCCAGTGCTCCAAGATCCCGTGAAGCACCTCCTTGCCCACACGGATCGGAGGATTGGACCAGATGGTGTCGAATTCGATGTCCTGAGGCACCTCCTCGGGTGCCAGCACGCGCAGGTTGCTCAGGCCCAGCGCCGCCGCGTTCTCCGCACACAGGATGCGGGAACGTTCATTGACGTCCACCGCCCAGACCGTGGCTTCTGGTGAGCGCATCGCAAGAGTCAGCGCCAACGGACCCCAGCCACACCCGATGTCGAGCAGGTGGCCCTGGGTGGCCGGATCTGGAGCGTGCTTGAGCAGCACGGCCGTGCCCTTGTCCACACCATCGGGGGAGAAGATCCCCCCGGCGGTGGACACGGAGACCTCGCTGCCGCCCAGGGTGACGCTCATGGACCGGCGGGTGAAGGGCCCCTCGGGGGAGGCGGAGAAATAATGCTGGGAGTTCACAGGGTGAATCGTAGTAGACTCCTCGTCATGTGGATTCACCTGACGTACTCCCGCCCGCGCGGTTGAGTCACCCCTTCGCCATCTGGCCGGCTCGCTGAGTCGGCAGTGCCGTTCCACGCCGACGCCGCGCGTCCGCCGGACTGCGCCATCTCGGATCCCTCCTGCGGATCCGGGTACTGGCCGAACGGACACCATCCACACCCCTGAACAAGCCCCGCCCGATCTCCACAGCCGCCCCACACACTTAACCGTGTCCAGGGTCGAACGTAGGATGGAGATCCACGACGGGCAGGGCCAGCCCGAAAACTGGTCCTAAGGAGATCATGACCAAGCAGAAGCACACGCCCGCACCCTCAGGGGAGACCCCCGAGGACGCCACGACGCCGACCGCCGAACAGTCCTCCGTCGATGCGACCATCGAACGGATCCTCGCGGCTGATCGCGCACGCGAAGACGCGCCGAAACGGACCACCCGATTCGAGGCTGACTCGAGCTTCAAACGTCGCGGCATCCTGGGTGAACAGGCCCGCGAAATCGCCGGTGAGACCGCGCACTCCGAGTCCGACGGCGAGCAGTTCGAGCTCATGGAACGTCGCTCGCTGCGCCGAGTCGATGGGCTCTCCACCGAGCTCGAGGACGTCTCCGAAGTCGAATACCGGCAGCTGCGCCTGGAGCGCGTGGTGCTCGCCGGGCTCTGGGGCGAGGGCACCGTCGCCGAGGCAGAGTATTCGCTGCGCGAGCTCTCCGCCCTTGCTGAGACCGCGGGCTCCACGGTGCTCGACGGCTTCCTGCAGCGCCGAGCCAAGCCCGATCCAGGCACCTTCTTCGGCTCCGGCAAGGCCGAAGAGATCCGCGTGGCCGTGGCTGATCTCGGTGCCGACACCGTCGTGGTGGACTCCGAGCTCGCCCCCTCCCAGCGCCGTGGCCTGGAGGACATCGTCAAGGTCAAGGTCATTGACCGCACCGGGCTGATCCTGGACATCTTCGCCCAGCACGCGAAGTCTCGTGAGGGCAAGGCCCAGGTGGAGCTGGCTCAGATGGAGTACATGCTTCCTCGGCTGCGCGGCTGGGGCGAATCGCTCTCCCGGCAGGCCGGCGGCCAGGTCGGCGGCGCGAGCGCCGGCATCGGGTCCCGCGGTCCAGGTGAGACCAAGATCGAGCTCGATCGGCGCCGGATCAACGCGCGCATGGCGAAGCTGCGCAAGGACATCGCGGCCATGAAGCCGGCCCGCGATGCCAAGCGGGCCAACCGCAAGCGCAACGCCGTGCCCTCCGTCGCGATCGCCGGGTACACCAACGCGGGCAAGTCCTCGCTGTTGAACCGGCTCACCGACGCCGGGGTCCTGGTGGAGAACGCCCTGTTCGCCACCCTGGACCCCACCACCCGCAAAGCGGTCACCCCCGATGGGATCGGCTACACGCTCTCAGACACCGTCGGCTTCGTCCGGCAGCTGCCCACGCAGCTGATCGAAGCCTTCCGCTCGACCTTGGAGGAGGTCGCTGATGCCGACCTCATCCTGCACGTGGTCGATGCGTCCCATCCCGAGCCCGAGAGCCAGATCAGCGCGGTCCGCACCGTGCTCGCCGAAGTGGACGCCCATGAGGTCGATGAGGTCATCGTGCTGAACAAGGCCGACGTCGCCGACTGGGACGTGGTGGAACGAATTCGTCGTCGTGAACCGCACACCATCGTGGTCTCGGCCCACTCCGGGGAGGGGATCGAGGAGCTGCGTGAACTGATCAGCAGCTCCATCCCGCGGCCCAGCGTCCCACTGGAGCTGATGGTGCCCTACGCCCAGGGCGACATCGTCTCCCGGCTCCACGCCGAGGACGCCGAGATCCTCTCCACCGAGTACCAGGAGGAGGGCACCCTGCTGAAGGTGCTGGTCCGCCGAGAACTGGTGGGAGATCTCGCCGAATTCCAGGTCAAGGCAGAGCCGACGCCTTGAGCGTGAGCACCAGCCGGTCCACGGGATACCGGGAGACCACGGACCTGCTCGAGCGCGCCGTCACCGCCATGGGCGGAGTCAAGCGCGAAGGACAGGTGACCATGGCCGAACACGTGGCCATGGCGCTGCGCAAGCGCCGTCACCTGCTGGTCCAGGCCGGCACCGGTACAGGCAAGTCCCTTGCCTACCTGGTGCCGGCGGTGGTTCACGCCCTGGACGCGGAGAAGCCGGTGCTGATCTCCACCGCCACCCTCGCGCTGCAGGCCCAGATCATGGGCCGAGACCTGCCGCGGCTGCTGGAGAACATCGCGGAACACGTGGAACGTCCGGTGGAGGTCGCCCTGGTGAAGGGCCGGGCGAACTACGCATGCAAGCACAAGATGGACGGCGGCTTTCCCGAGGACGACGACGAGCAGGCGCTCTTCGCGTTCGCCGATGAACCCACCGGCGGGGTCACCGCCTTCGAGCCCGGCTCCCAGCTGGGTAAGGAGATCGTGGCGCTGCGCGAGTGGGCCGAGGTCACCGAGACCGGCGATCGGGATGACCTGCCCCATGGGGTGACCGACCGGGCCTGGCGCCAGATCTCGGTCAACGCCGTGGACTGCATCGGACCGCGGAAATGCCCGATGGCCGCCGAGTGCTTCTCTGAGCGCGCTCGGGAGAAGGCCAAGGACGCCGACCTGGTTATCACCAACCACGCCATGCTCGCCATCGACGCCTTCGAAGGCCTCGACGTGCTGCCAGACCATGACGCCGTCATCGTCGACGAGGCCCACGAACTGGCCGACCGGGTGACCTCAGCAGTCACCGCCCAGCTCTCGGCGCAGATGATCAAGGCCGCAGCCTCCTCCGCGCGTCGGCACACCGCGATCAACGTCGAGGCGCTGCAGAGCTCCGCGGTCGCCGTGGAGGCGGCCTTCCACCGAGTCGACTCAGGTCTGCTCGCGCGGGGGCTGAATCCACAGCAGCGCGAGGCCGTCGAGCTGGCCCGCAACGCCGCGCGCACCGCGCTCTCCGACTCCAAGCCCACCGGCGACGCCGAGGCCGATCCGGGTCGCAGCACCGCCAGGTCCCGGATGCAGGCCGTGCTCGAGACCGCCAACCGGATCCTCGACTCCCCGGACACCCCCGATGTGGTCTGGCTCAACCGGCCCGGCGCCTTCGTGCCGGGACGGGGCTACCAGGAGGCTGATCTCGAGGAATCCCCGCTCATCTACGTCGCACCCACCTCGGTGGCTGGACGGCTGCGCGAAGGCCTCTTCGGGGATCGCACCGTGGTGCTGACCTCCGCCACGCTGACCATCGGCGACAGCTTCGATCCCGTGGCCGGGTCACTGGGGCTGGCGGGGGAGAAGGCTCCGGCCTGGGACGCCGTGGACGTAGGAAGCCCCTTCGACTATCCCAAGCAAGGCGTGCTCTACGTCGCCAAGCACCTCCCGCCGCCGTCGATGAAGACCGCACAGGCCCAGCGGGACGAGCTGGCCGGCCTCATCGAAGCCTCGAAGGGTGCGACCCTGGCGCTGTTCTCCTCCCGACGTGCAGCGGAGGAGGCGGCCGAGGACCTGCGCCAGCGTCTGGACCTCCCGATCCTCTGCCAGGGGGATTCCACCATGTCCTCACTGGTGCGCGCCTTCGCCGAGGATGAGGAGACCTGCTTATTCGGCACCATGAGCCTGTGGCAGGGCGTGGATGTGCCCGGACGCTCCTGCCGGCTGGTGGCCATCGACCGGATCCCGTTCCCGCGCCCGGACGACCCGCTGGTCAGCGCGCGCAGCCAGGAGGTCACTCGGCATGGCGGCAACGGGTTCATGCAGGTCGCCGCCACCCATGCCGCCACCCGACTGGCCCAGGGCGCCGGACGACTGATCCGCACCTCCCAGGACAAGGGGGTGCTGGCGATCCTTGACTCACGCCTGGCCAACGCGCGCTACGGCGGCTTCCTGAAACAGTCGATGCCAGATTTCTGGCCCACCGTCAACGGGGACCTGGCCCGCGGGGCGTTGGCCCGGCTCGCCGAGCTGGACAGCTAGCCGGACCGGGGCGCCGAGGCGGGTGCCGCCGATGGCACAGCGCCTGCTTGATGGGACCGCGGAATTCGGATCGATCCAGCACGATGGTTGGCCACGGGAGGCTGGTAGACGATGACAGATTCCACAGGCACAAGAGGCCCAGCAGGCCTAAGGTGCCCAGCGGGCCCGAGAGGCCCGAGGTGCCCCCGCACCGCGGTCGCCTTCGGGCTGTTTGCGGCAGCGTTCATCCTGGCCGGCTGCGGTGTGGGCGTTGATGACGACGACGCCGGCTCAGCCTCGGCTAAGATTTCGAACCCCCAGCGACCTGGCACCGAGAACGAGGAAACCGACCCGAGGGAGGCTGACGGAACTCCCGCGGAGACTGCCGAGCCGTCCACGGAGGAGTTCACCATCGCCGGTACCGGGGACGTGCTCCTCCACGGCCCGGTGCTCGATCAGGCGGCTGTCCTCGCCGATGACGCGGAGTATTCCTTCGCGCCGCTGATGCGAGGTGTTGAAGGCCTCATCGGGGGCGCGGACCTCGCGTTGTGTGGACTGGAGAGCCCGATCGCTCCCGAAGGCGTGGAGCCGGCCGGATACCCGGTGTTCGCCGCACCGCCGGAGATCGCCGCGGACCTCGGCGAGGTCGGCTTCCACGGCTGCTCCACGGCGAACAACCACTCCTTCGACCAGGGCCGCGCCGGGCAGGAGCGCACGCTTGACGTCTTTGATGACGCGGGCCTGGGCCATGCGGGAACGGCACGCACCGAGGCCGAGGCGGACCAGCCTCAGCTCTACACCCTGGAGCGCGGCGGACGCGAGGTGACCGTGGCGCACCTGGCCACCACCATGTTGCACAATCAGTCCGCCCCGCCGCCGGAGGACGAGAGGTGGCGGGTCGCGGATGTCTCGGCCGAGGAGCTCACCGACCAGGCAGCCCAGGCGCGGGCGGACGGCGCCGACGTCGTGGTCGCCTCCGTGCACTGGGGCGAGGAGTATGCCCATCATCCGGCCCAGGAACAGCGGGCCTACGGGGAGCAGCTGGCAGCCGGTGGTGAGGTCGACGTGGTGTTCGGCAGCCATTCACATACGCCTCAACCAGTCGAGCGTCTCGAGGGCGGCCCTACGGATGAGGGCATGTGGGTGGTGTGGTCGATGGGGAACTTCCTGTCCAATCAGGACGAGGCCTGCTGCATTCCGGAGACCGCCAGCGGGACCGTGGTCTACGCCACGGTAGAGGTCAGCGAGGAAGCTGCGCGGGTCAGCGCCCTTGATTGGCTGCCCGTCACGGTGGACCGAGGCCCCACCGATGAGGAGCCGCACCGGGGAATCTGGCCGCTGCTCGACCTCACGCAGGGGAAGACTCCATCGGGCGTCGAACTGAGCCCGGCGAGGGTCGAGGACCGTTGGTCACGGATGCTTGACGTCATGACCGAGCAGCAGCTTCGTGAGGATCCACCGGCGCCTCGGGGGACGAACCCACGGTGGTGCCACGAAGTCACTAGGGGCAGTGCAGAGACAGGACCCCGGGTAAGCGCAGAGCCGAGGCGCCGGGAGCGCGGCCGACTCAGAGGCTGCGCAGCACCGTGACGACCTTGCCCATGATGGTGGACTCGTCACCGAGGATCGGCTCGTACTGTCGGTTCTGTGGAAGCAGCCAGACGTGGCCGTCGCGGCGCTTGAGGGTCTTCACCGTGGCCTCGTCCTCGAGCAGGGCGGCAACGATGTCCCCGTTCTCCGCCGTGCTCTGCCGACGCACCACCACCCAGTCGCCCTCGAAGATCCCGGCCTCGATCATCGAGTCGCCACGGACCTGAAGCATGAACAGTTCGCCCTCGCCGGTGAGCTGGCGCGGCAGCGGCATGATGTCTTCGACCTGCTGATCGGCAAGAATCGGTCCGCCGGCCGCGATCTGGCCCACCACAGGGATCTCAGAGATCCGGCTGTCGGACTGGGTGCGGTAGCCCTGCAGATCTACCACCGAGTCGCGGGCTGCGGCCTCCTGGGCCTGGTCGCTGAGCACCGGAGTCCCGGCTGAGTCTCGCAGCACCTCCATGGCGCGCGGCCGTCCGGGCACCCGTCGGAGGTACCCCAGCTCCTGGAGTCGCGCCAGCTGGTGGGTCACCGAGGAGAGCGAGGCCAGCCCGCAGGAGTCACCGATCTCACGCATGGAGGGCGGATAGCTGCGCTGAGCCAACGATTCCTGGATGACGTCGACGATCTGACGCTGCCGATCGGTGAGTCGCGGCGCTGCCGATGAGTCCCTGGTGTTCTGCGCCATTGCTGCCTCCATTATTGTGCCGAGCGTTCTGCGTCCCACGCTGATGTCCTGCGGCCCCGGTGGAACTGGAGCCGCGCCGGGCCCGGTCGGGTCTGGCTGAACCGGGCTGGAGCTGGGCCGCATATGACCCATGTCGGCATCCATGTCAGAGCCTGCTGATGGACTGTTTCCTGTGAGATTCGCTTCGAAGATCACTTCGAACTTGGCGCTCAGGTTACTCGAAATCGTAGAGAGATTCCATTGATTCTGCGGCGAGTCTGGTCAAGTTTCGAAACTATGTGCTAGAAATAGTACACACGTTCGAATGAGAGGTTCTTTCCCATGAGTACAGCGCAGCTTGCACTTGCACCTGTCCACTCCGCACCCGCCTCGGCGGTGCACCTCACTCGCCGCGGTCGTTTCCTCCTGCTGGGTCTGCCCGCGCTGGCAGTCCTGGCAGTCGCACTCTTGGGGGCGCTCCTGCTCGCCACCTCACTGCTCAACCAGGCACAGGCGTCCTCCGGCGGGGTCCCCGGTGTGGACGCCCAGGTCGTCACCGTCGGCGCGGGGGACACGCTCTGGAGCGTGGCAGCCTCCGTGGAATCCAAGGAGCACACTCAGGTCTTGATCGGCCAGATCGCTGAGCTCAACGGCCTCGACGACTCGGAACTCACTCCGGGCCAGGAGCTGTTCGTCCCGCAGGACTGAGTCGGCCCGCAAGGCGCTCGGGTCGGTGCACGTCACCCGGCTAGAATGACCCGGTGACTTCATCCCGCTCCAGGAATCTGTCCAGACTGCCGCTGCGCGAGGAGCTCCAGGGCCAAGAGCCTTACGGAGCCCCCCAGCTGAGCGTGAAGGCGATGCTCAACGTCAATGAGACCACCTACGACGTCCCCGCCGATGTGGTCGACGCCATCGGCAAAGAGGTCCGCCTGGCAGCCGTCCAGCTCAACCGCTACCCAGACCGTGAATTCTCGGTGCTGCGGGAGAAGCTCGCCGAATATCTGAACCGAGACCTCGTCTCGGAGAGCGAGCCGGCCACACTCACGGCCGAAAACATCTGGGCCGCCAACGGCTCCAACGAGATCATGCAGCACATCCTGCAGGCCTTCGCGGGTCCGGGCCGCTCCGTGCTCTCCTTCCCGCCGACCTACTCGATGTATCCGCTCTACGCCCGCGGCACCTACAGCGAGTACATCGCCGGCACCCGCGCCGCGGACTTCACTCAGAGCCCCGCAGATGTCGCCGCGCAGATCCGTGAGCACCGCCCGAACGTCGTGATCCTGTGCTCGCCGAACAACCCCACCGGCACCGCGCTGTCCCTGGAGACCGTGGAGGCCGCCTACGCCGCGGCCGAGGAATCGGACACCATGGTGGTGGTGGATGAGGCCTACGGGGAGTTTCGCCAGTCCGGCACCGGATCGGCGCTGGCCCTGCTGCCCGGACGAGAGCGGTTGATCGTCTCCCGGACCATGAGCAAGGCGTTCGCGCTGGCCGGTGGCAGGCTCGGCTACCTGGCCGCAGCCCCCGAGGTCACCGACGCCATGCGGCTGGTCCGGCTGCCCTATCACCTCTCCGCGGTGACCCAGGCGACAGCGATCGCCGCCCTGGACCACTCGGCGACCTTGATGGCCAACGTGGAACGCATCAAGGACCAGCGCGACCGGATCGTCCGCACCTTGGAACAGATGGGGCTGCGTCCGGCACCCTCGGACGCGAACTTCGTCTTCTTCGGCGGACTCACCGATGAGAAGGCTGCCTGGCAGCACCTCCTCGAGGACGGGATCCTGGTCCGCGATGTCGGGATCCCCGGGCATCTGCGAGTGACCGCCGGAACCGAGGCGGAGACCTCCGACTTCCTGGCCTCACTGCAGCGCTTCATCACCAGCGCCACCGCGTAGACTTAGATGTTGGCGTACCCCACCACCAAGCAGGAGTTATGAGAGCAGAATTGATCTCTGGGCGCATCGCCCGGATGGAACGTGTCACCAGCGAGTCCAGCGTCAAGGTCCGGATGGACCTCGATGGCACCGGGACCTCGAACATCAGCACCGGCGTGTCGTTCTACGACCACATGCTCACGGCACTGTCCCGGCATTCGCTCATCGACCTAGACGTCGAAGCGTCGGGCGACATCCACATCGATGTGCACCACACCGTGGAGGACACCGCCATCGTGCTCGGTGAGGTGCTGCGTGTGGCGCTCGGGGACAAGCGGGGCATCCGCCGGTTCGGCAATGCCACCATCCCGCTGGACGAGGCGATCGCGCAGGCCGTGGTCGATGTCTCCGGCCGGCCCTACCTGGTGCACTCCGGGGAGCCTGAAGGTCAGCAGTATCACCTCATCGGCGGGCACTTCACCGGTTCCATGACCCGCCATGTCTTCGAGGCGATCACCTACCACTCCGGGATCTGCCTGCACATGACACTGCTCGGCGGACGCGACCCGCACCACATCGTGGAGGCCCAGTTCAAGGCCTTCGCCCGGGCCCTGCGTGAAGCCGTGGAGTCTGACCCCCGCACCGACGAGATCCCCTCCACCAAGGGCGCCCTGTGAGCGGCAGGCCCGACGTCGTCGTCCTGGACTACGGTTCAGGCAACATCCACTCCGCGGTCCGGGCCCTGGAGCGCGCCGGCGCGGAGGTCACCCTGACCAAGGACACCGACGCGGTGCTCAACGCCTCCGGACTCGTGGTGCCCGGTGTGGGCGCCTTCGCCGCGGTGATGTCTGCGCTGCGAGAGATCGACGGACCCCGCTGGATCGGACGCCGGATCGCCGGGTCCCGTCCGGTGCTCGGCATCTGTGTGGGCCACCAGGTGATGTTCGACCGCGGAGTCGAGCACGGAATTCCCGCAGAGGGCCTGGGGGAGTGGCCTGGTGAGGTCACCGCACTGCCTGAGGACGCGGTCGTCCCACACATGGGATGGAACACCGTGCGCCCTCCGGAGAACAGCGTGCTCTTCGAGGGGCTCAGGGACGAGCGGTTCTACTTCGTGCACTCCTACGCCGTGCAGTCCTGGGACTTCGATCAGTCCGTGGAGTCCATGCACCCGCCGAAGGTCACCTGGAGCCACCACGGCGCCGACTTCATCGCTGCGGTGGAGAACGGGCCGCTCTCCGCCACCCAGTTTCACCCCGAGAAGTCCGGCGACGCCGGGATGCAGCTGCTGCGCAACTGGATCCTGAGCCTCTGACCGGAGCCCTGGGGACGTGGCCTGCGGGCCCGTCGCCGGCGCATCTGATCCACCCAGACACACCTTCCGACCAGTCCCACCACCAGCCGAAAGTTGATCCATGACTGAGCCCTCCGCGACCACCGCCCCCGTTCCCGCCCTGGAGCTGCTGCCCGCCGTCGATGTGGCTGACGGTCAGGCCGTGCGACTGGTCCAGGGAGAGGCCGGCTCCGAGACCGGCTACGGCGACCCGCTGGAAGCGGCACTGAACTGGCAGCAGCAGGGCGCCGAATGGATCCACCTGGTGGACCTCGACGCTGCTTTCGGCCGCGGCGACAACCGGGACATCATGGCCCGGGTGGTCAAAGAGCTGGGCGTGAAGATCGAACTCTCCGGCGGCATCCGCGACGACGAATCCCTGGACCGCGCCCTGGAACTCGGCGCCACCCGGGTCAACCTCGGCACCGCCGCGCTGGAGGACCCGGAGTGGACTGCCCGCGCCATCGAACGCCACGGCGACGCGATCGCCGTGGGCCTGGATGTGCGCGGCGAGACCCTCGCCGCCCGCGGCTGGACCCGCGAGGGCGGCAACATCTGGGAGGTGCTGCAGCGCCTCGAGGACGCCGGCTGCCCCCGCTACGTGGTCACCGACGTCACCAAGGACGGCACCCTGCGCGGCCCCAACACCGAACTGCTCGCCCAGGTCTGCGCCAAGACGCGCAAGCCTGTGGTCGCCTCCGGCGGCATCTCCTCGCTCGAGGACGTCGCGGCGCTGGCCAAGATGGTCTCCCTCGGCGTCGAGGGTGCCATCATGGGCAAGGCGCTCTACGCCGGGAAGTTCGAGTTCCCCGAGGCGCTGAAGGTGGCCGCAGCCTCCGCATGAGCCAGGATGCCGCCAGCAAGGATCTGCCCGGACATATCGCCGCCCTGCTGCAGCGTGCATCTCGGGACGCCCAAGGTCGCCCCGCGGACTCCGCCGGGATTCCCTGGGCGGATCGCGATCTCTCAGCAGAGGGCAACCCGCTGCACACCTTCGACGGCGACGACGGCCTGGCCACGCCCGCGGTCCGCTCCGCCCGAGAGCGGCTGCTCGCCGGGGAGCTCGACGAGGCGGGATTCGTCAACGCCCTGGTCGGGCAGCGGCTCTTCGTCCCGGTCCTCGCCGAGCTGGCCGAGGAGGCCGAACCGGTCCCCGCCAGCCGGACCGGCGATGAGAACGTTCCGGTGGGGGACAAGCAGGCGGACATCACCTTGATCAGCCTCACCAGCCGCGATGGCCGCGCCACCATGCCGGTGTTCACCTCGGTGCAGGCGCTCACGGCGTGGCACGACAAGGCTCGGCCCGTGGCGGCTGAGACCGAGCGGATCATGCTCGCAACCCTTGCCGAGGGTGCTGAGCTTGCGGTCCTGGACCCCGGTGCGGAGCTCACCTTCGTGCTCCGCCGCCCCGCGGTGGAAGCCCTGGCGCAGGGAGCCCGTTGGCTGCCCTCGTATCAGGACCCCGAGCTGGCCGAAGCCCTGACGGGAGTCTTGGACCTGTGCCCCGGAGTCACCCAGCTTCAGCTGCAGCCCGGGGATGGAGTGGGGACCCGCACCGCGACCGGGGATCCGGTGACAGGAGGCGGCAGCGGACCGGAGCTGAGCATCGGCGTCGTGCTGGCGCCCGGGGCCGATGAGGTCGATGCCCGGCTGGCCCTGGCCAGCGTGCAGGCCGCCCTGGAGGATGTCCAGATGCTGCGCGAACGTGCCGACTCGGTCCAGCTTAAGCTGGTCCGCTGACCCGAGTCCGTTGGACTCCGGGGTTCGGCGCAGCCCCCGTCATGCCCCCTGAGCTCAGGCCCGGTCTGCCGCCGCGACGGTGTCCTTGATCTGCTCGCAGATCTGCCGCAGCGTATCCGCCTCGGCGTCGTCCAGAGCCGGGTGGAAGAGCTGCTTGATATGCGTCGCATGCAGCCGGGAGGCCTGTTCGAAGACGCGGTGGCCCTCTGCTGTGAGCTGGGCGGTCATGCCGCGCCGATCCTCGGCGTCGGCGAACCGGTCGATCAAGCCGCGCTTCTGCAGCGACTTGACCTGGTAGGAGAGCCGAGAGGGCGAGAAGACCATGCCTTCGGCGAGTTCCCCCATACGGAGCTGGTGGTCCTCCGCCTCGGCCAGGAGCAGCATCAGGTTGTAGTCGCTGAGCCGCAGCCCGGTGCTGGTGTGCAGCCGCTTCTCCATGCGGTCGCTGATGATCGCGGAGGTCTCGAAGAAGGACCGCCAGGCGCGGGCCTTGGGAGAGAACCCGGTGAGGTCTTGCCGGCTCCGCGGATCCTCGGTACCTGCGGTGCTCTCGACGGCCTCGGCGGTCGCCTCCTCGGGTGCGCGCAGCCCGGACGCGTCCCCGGCGTCACCGGTGGTGTCACTGTGGCCTGCCGTCACGACGCCACCTCTTCCCTGCCCTCGTCAGCTGTTACTGCAATCAGCTCATCCTATGTCAGTCGTCACCGTTCGCGACCTCGCCGGTAGCCACGTCCACGTAGACCTCGGTGCCGTTGTCGAGCTCGACCTCCCAGGTCACCGCGCCGTTCTCGTCATCGAGATCGGCCTGTTCCGGGGTCCCGCCACCTTCTTCCGCGGCGGTGCGCAGGGCATCGGCGAACTCGATCTCGACCGCGTCTGCATTGCGCTGATCATCGGAGTCGACGTCGTCCTCCTGGGTGTTGCTGATCTCGAAGCTCTCCCGGTCAACATCAAGCTCCCACTCGGAGCCCCCGTCGAGGATCGTGAACTCGTAGTAGCTGGACTCGGTGTCGAAATCCAGCACGACGGCCTCGGGGTACTCCTGCTCCACGGCATCCACTGCCTGGTACAACGGGTCATCACCCTCGGCGTCGGAATCATCAGCCTGGGGATCATCGGTCTCGGTGGCCTCGGCTTCCGGGGATCCGGTGGCGTCCTCGGTAGGTTCGCCGTCTGGGGTCGCGTCCTCGGAGGCTTCGTCGGTGGTTTCCTCGGTGGCCTCGGCCTCGGCCTCGACCGTTTCGGTGACCGTCGCGGTGGGCTGCGCGTCGTCGTCCTCGGGATTCAGCTCGTCGCTGGCGCAGGAGGTCAGGGCCAGGGCCGAGACGGCGGCCACGGAGAGCAGTGCGGAGGAGTTGTTCCAACGGGAGATCATCGCGGTGTCCTTCGTTTGGGGCCTGGAAAGTCTTGACCACCCAGTGATAGCCGCACTACCTGCGCAAACGCTGAAAATGGCGCCTACCTCGGAGCCTGCTCGACGCCGGAGTCGAGCCGTGGGCGGGCCCGGCGTCGGATCCTTCGGCGGATTCTACGATCCGTCCCTACCGGCTGTCCCGCTTTGCCCCAAGGAGTTGGCCCATGCCGGAGCGGTCGTGGCGCTGCGGAAGGGCGTGGCACATCTGCCCCGCGCCGGTCATCCGCGGTGAGTCTGCGAATCCGGCTCGCCTACGCGCCAGGCAGATTCGCCCGGTTGGGGCGGACTTCAAGGCAGCCCCCGGTGCCGCCACCACTGAATGATCCGGGGCTTCTCGGAACCGATCCAGACTGCCCGACCTGGCGTGAGTCGGGTCAGGATCGGGATCGAGATCCCGAACGCGTCGCCCTGTGAGCGGCTCAGCGGGCTGAGCACGAAGTTCGCGGAGCCGGTTCGGGCCCGGTAGCCCCACGGGAGCTGGCGGAAGACATTCATGCTGGGCTGCGCCGTGGCCAGAACCCTCCCTCCCGATTCGAGCCACGCCTCGATGTTCCGATGCTGCTCGGGAGTGCACTGATCGGCGTCGTCGACCAGGAGCAGATCAGCGGCCTCGGCGTCGACGTCATCCTGATCGCCGGACGGAGAGAGCTCTGCGATCGTTAGACACCGGCGCTGGGCCGCCACCACGTGCAACGCGTTGGTCTTTCCGCTCCGCGACGTGCCGAGCAACAGTCCGACCTGCCAGGAGTGGTCCTCCAACCGGGCGTGCAAGTGGGTGAACTGGCTCAGACCCAGCACCAGCGCCCCCGAGTCCGGTTCCAGCGCCGGGAGATCCACCGATTCCGGCAAAGGATGCACCCTGAGCAAGGATCTGCTCACCGGTGGGATCACCTCGGTCGCTGAGCTCCCAGGTGGCTGTTCCAGCGTGCCGGTCACCAGCTGGAGGGTCAGCCCCGGGGCTGGCACGTCAGCGGTGATCAGAACTCCGCGGCCGGACAGTCGATCGGTCACCCGCAGCTTCGGCCAGAGATGCCGGACATCCTCAGAAGCGCCGTAGGGCAGGTAGATCCTGCGGGGGAGTCGCGAACCCAGCCTGCCCAGTGCGAGTTCGCGACCGCCCGCAATCACGACGCTGAGGCCGTAGCCCATGCCCTCGCTGATGAGCGCGCCCAGATCGTAGTCAAGATCCCCGCCACCCGCTGTCTGGGCCGACCCGTGCCACCGCGAGTGCCCAGTCAGGACGAGGACCAGCGGGAAGCGTTCCCGCGAGGGGTCGACTCGCCGTCCCACCACGAGCCGGTGCAGTTCGCTCACGAGATGGCCCGCCTCCTGCGGGTGATCCGTAGTGACCCAGGAACCTACTCGTGAGTGTGACCGGAACCCTTGAAGCGAATGGTCGCCATCCAGGAGGTAGATGTGGACCGGCTCTGGGCGCGCCAGGAGCTGGCGGACCAGTGACTCCACGCATGCGGTGCCGCCAGAACCTGCCTCGCCGAGCAGCGCTGTGCCCTCACCGGCATTCAGATCGAGGTGGAGCAGGCGTTGTGTCTGCTGAGCCGGGTCGTCGAGGAGACCCAAGAGGATCTCCTGGGCCGGAAGCGGCGCTCGCAGGAGCTCGGGCAGGGGTGGGAGCAGCGGAGTGTGCGGTCGCCGGACCTGCCTCCGACGGATATGCGCGTCCAGCGCCTCCACCAGCTGCCGGGTGGTCTCCCGCCAACCTGCCCCTGCCGGCCGGGGCGCCCGCTCAGGTCGCGCGGTGAGCTTCGCGGAGCGCTCGCGCAGCTGCACGGCGTGAAACGGCACCGGTGACTCTCCGGGGCGTTGGATGACGCCGCGCCCTGGCAGCCGCCGGGGGATGCGTGCCGGCTCAGTGGTTCCCACCAGTTCGCGCGCCTCGTCGTCGCTGCGCAGCCGCAGACAGATGATGGTCCCGATGTTGGCACGGATGTCTGCCGTGACCACTCCCTGTGGGCGTTGGGTGGTGAGGATCAGATGCAGGCCCAGGGAGCGACCAAGGGTAGCCAGGCGCAGGAGCTCGTCCATCGCCGCTGGAAGTTCCTGCGTGAAGATGCGGAACTCGTCGAAGACCACCAGAATGCGAGCCAAGGGTCGGTCAGGCCGGAAGCGGCGAAAATCTGCGTAGTCTGTGGCGCCGGACTCGAGGAACATCCGTTCCCGCCGGGTGAGTTCCGAACGGACGCCTTCCAGTGCGCGATCGGCCTGAGCCTGGGTGAGGTCTGTGACCAGACTCAAGGTGTGTTCCAGTCGCGCCAGGTGCTGGAAGCTGGACCCGCCCTTGAAGTCGAAGAGCAGGAAGTTCAGCTCGCTGGGGTCGTACCTTGACGCCCAGCCGAGCAACATCGACTTCAGCAGTTCGGACTTGCCGGCCCCCGTCGTTCCGGCGAGCAGGATATGCGGGCCGTCTTCCACCAGGTCCAACAACTCCTCGCCCGCGGCCCCGCGGCCCAACAGCGTCTCCAGCCGCAGGTGCGCGCTGCCGGCCATCAACGGTTCAGGCAACGCGGCGGTGCACTGTGTGGGGACTTCGGTCTCCGCAGCTGCCCCCGCGATCCTGGGCAGCCCCAGTCTGAGGTGGTCATGGAGCGTCCGTCGGGACAACCCATCAGGCACCAGCCCGGTCGCGACCCTCCGTGCAGCGCCTGCCTCGACCCGGTGGATCTGCCCCGACTCTAGGTCCACCTGCCAGCCGTCGGCAGTCGTTGGTGCGGGCGCCTGCTGTTCCGAGGGTCGACTCGTGGGTTCATGGGCCCGCGCGGGCAGGGCCGGGGAGATCACGTGCCACCCGGCGTCGAGTGCGGCCCGGGTATGTACCGGGTCAAGCTGCGTCGGACTGATCAGCACCGGTGCGGACTCCGCAGCGGGCCTGAGCTGTCGCCTGGTCAGCGTGGTGTGAAGGCTGTTCCGCGGCACCACGCTCACGTGGGTGTAGTCGCGCAGCTCAGCGACACAGAGGAGGTCCGCCGACTGGGCTCCGTCGATCTCGTCGGGACCTGTTGCGAGCACCACCTGGGGCGCGGTGCCGAAGTGGTGGGTCAGCTGGGCCAGAATCCATCGCAGGACGCTGAGCTGCTCTCGGGAGGGGCCCAAGAGCGCAGTGCATTCCGACCCGCGAAGCGTCAGGGCCGTTGCTGTGGAGACCGAGAGCTCGGGCAGATCGACCAACGCGTCGGCATCACCCGGGCCCTGCAGTTCAGCATCGATCCTCGCTTCGCCCACGGTCACCACGACGCCGCCGTCCTCAGCGCAGGTGAGCGAATTCCGTGGGTGGGACCGCGCTCGCAGTGCCCTGATGGCGGCTCCAGGAGGGGCCAGAAGATCTCGGCGCTGGCGGCCCCATTCGGAGGAGCCCGCCCGGACGGCACGGCGGAACCGGCGGCGGTGCCGGTGCGCCACCAGGAGTGTGACCACGGCGATGAGGGCGGAGGCGGCGCTGAACAGCAGGAAGATCCACATGCCGGTGACCAGTACCAGCACGATTCCCACGATCAGCGGCGCCAGGGACATCAGCAGCATCGTGCGGTGACGTGCGGAGGGGGCCTCTTGGCAGACATGCACGGGAGGCAGGGGCCAGATCCCCGGAGGCGCCGCGGGCGGCACGTCCTGGACGAGTTCCACGCGCGACCCGCCGACGCTGACCGGCACATCGGTCCGGAGTAGCTGCGGGACTGTCCCTGGGCGGGCCAGCATCACCTGATCTGCGCTGACCTTGATTGAAGCATGGCAGGGCTCCAGACGCGGGTCGTTGATCCGGATGTCTGCCGTGCCGCGGTGCTGCGTCCCTCGGCCAAGCATGTGGACTCCCCGCGGGATGCTCACCATCCGCCCGGAGTCCGGCCCGTTGCTGATACACAGCCGCAGCGGCGGTGATGCGGGGCCGGTTCGCCGCGTCGGCCGGAATTGAGCGTGCAGCACCACGACCATGCCCTGATGTATCGAAGCGGAGTCTGCGGCATGGTCCTCCAACGGTCGGTGGTCCAGGACTGCGACCCAGGAGCGGTCGACTGCAACGTCGGAGTCCGTTGTCCCGGGGAAACCAGCAGTCCTGATGCTGCGGACCCAGGAATGCAGCGCGTCATCGATCTGCGCCCCGCAGGGAGCGGTGGCTCCTTCGAGGAGGATCCGCAGTTCATGGGCGTGCGCGCCGGCCGCGGCAAGGCGCAACAGGTTCCACAGGGACTCAGGAACTGAGCCCGGAGCGTGCACGACCGTGCAGGCCAGAGTCATCGTTGGTGCCAGGCTCATGCGGTCTCCTCCTGGTCCTTAGGGTGCGCAGGGGTCTGAGCAGCGTCTGCAGGGTGCGCGCGAGACGCCCCCGCCCTGGGGTGTGGTGCATCGAGGCTATGCCAGGACGAATCAGCGTCCGGTGAGCGCCTGCCAGCTGTGGAAGACCTGTGATCACGACCTATTTTCCACAGGATGTGGACAATCACTGGTCACTCGCTGAGGAGCTGGCTATCGTGAGCTCACCACACTGGAATCAGGGATGAGGCCGAGCCTGTGGATGCTTTGACGATCGTTGAAGACGAGGTGCGGGAACAGATCCGGCACCGCGGGCTCGATCCTGCGGAAAATCCCACGGGCGTTCGGGAGCTGGTCGAGGCCGCCGTCGTCGAGTATGACCGTCGGTCGATGGTGACCGCGCTGCCACTCATCGGCCCGGTTCAACACGCGGTCAAACACCTCGTGGATGCCCTCGCCGGCTTCGGTGAGCTCCAGCCGCTTCTCGAGGACCCCTCGGTGGAGGAGATCTGGATCAACGGCCCAAGCTCAGTGTTCGTGGCTCGAGCGGGCCGGTCCGAACTCACCTCGTTGACTTTGAGTGAGTCGCGCATTCGCGACCTCGTGGAACGGATGCTCAAGAGTTCGGGTCGACGGCTCGATCTGTCCTCACCGTTTGTCGACGCGACCCTGCCGGACGGGTCCCGCCTGCACGTCGTGATCCCTGACATCACCCGGCGCCATTGGGCGGTCAATATCCGCAAGTTCATCGCACGAGCGCACACGCTCGAGGACCTGGTCCGCAGGGGGTCTCTGAGTGTGGAGGCTGGGGAGTTTCTGGGCGGGTGCGTAGACAGCGGATTGAACATCCTCGTGTCGGGCGCGACCCAGTCCGGCAAGACGACTCTGCTGAACTGTCTCTCGTCGGGAATCGGCCCGAGAGAGCGTGTCATCACGGTCGAGGAGATCTTCGAGCTTCAGCTGCCGCTGCGTGATGTGGTGGGCCTGCAGTGTCGACAGTCCAACCTCGAAGGCGAGGGGGCCATCCCTCTGCGCCGGCTGGTCAAAGAGGCGCTGCGCATGCGCCCGGACCGGCTCATCGTCGGCGAGGTCCGCGAGGCCGAAAGCCTCGACATGCTGATCGCTCTGAACTCTGGCTTGCCCGGAATGGCCACGGTGCATGCCAACAGCGCTCAAGACGCGGTCACCAAGATCTGCACCCTGCCGCTGCTGGCAGGCGAAAACATCTCACGCAGCTTCATACTCCCCACCGTCGCCTCCTGTCTCGACCTCGTGGTCCACTGCGTCCGGGACCGGGATGGCGGCCGCCATGTCGGGCAGATCCTTGCCGTGGGGAGCCGGGTCGAGGCGGACACCATCGAGACGACCATGCTCTTCGACGCCGTGGACGGCGAGCTCGCCGTCACAGACTCCGCGGTCTTCGACCTGCCCAAGCTCTCGCCCCAGCACCAGGCTCGATTCGCCAGGACGGTGATGCGGGCATGAGCCTGCTGCTCGGTCTGGGACTGGGATTCGGGCTGTTGCTGATCTATGCCTCGTTCTGGTCTCGACCGGCACGGGGGTCTGGCGGCCGACGCCCACGCCCGCGGAGGTTGCGCAAACTCCTCGATGAGGCCGGTCATCCCAAGATTCCTGTCACGGGGCTGCTCACCGCCGTGCTGGTCTGCGCCGTCGCCGCGTTCCTGGTGGTCCTGGTGCTCACGGCGGCGATTCCGGTGGGGCTGTGCTTCGCCCTCTTCGCTGGCATGGTGCCGGTGCTGGCGCTGCGCTGGCAGGCAGAGAAGCGTCGAGCGCTGCTGCGCAACAACTGGCCGGATGCCGTGGATCACCTGCGCTCGGCTGTCAGGTCGGGGATGTCGCTGCCGGAGGGGCTGATCCAACTCGGCATCTCCGGACCGGAGCCGCTTCGGGAGCCGTTCGTGGAGTTCGCCAAGGACTACCGAGCGGGGCAGACCTTGGACGCCGCGCTCGAGCGGCTGAAGCTGCGCCTCGCCGATCCGGTGGGTGACCGAATCGTGGCGGCCCTGCTGATCACTCGCGAAGTGGGCGGCTCCGATCTGGGGCGACTGCTCAGCACCTTGGCGGAGTTTCTCAGAGAGAACGCCAGGACGCGCGGCGAGCTGGAGGCTCGGCAGTCGTGGACGGTCAACGCCGCCAAGCTTGCTGTCGCCGCCCCCTGGATCGTGGTGCTGCTGCTTTCCCTGCAGCGGGAGGCCGCCGAGGCCTATCGCGGTGCCACCGGGATGTTCGTCCTCGGGGCCGGTCTCATCGTCTCCCTGGTCTGTTATCGGCTCATGCTGCGGATCGGCGCTCTGCCACGGGAAGTCCGGGTGCTCGCGTGAATGAGGCGATCATGGGCTGGACGCTCATCTGCGGCCTCTTCCTGGGGGTTGGCCTGGTCGCGGTCCTGCGAGCCCTGCCCGTGTACAACCGGCCCGGCTTCGAGGCCCGGGTGGCGCCATACCTGCGGTCCACCGACTCACGGTTCGCACTCTCGGACCCTGGTTCGGAGCCCATCCCGACCCTGGGTGTGATGGCGAGGATCCTCGCCCCGGTGGTTCGCCAGGCGGTGCGACAGCTTGATCGGTTCAGCCTCGACACCCAGGAGCTGAGTCACCGGCTCGGGCAGGCGAACTCGAGGCTCGCAGCCAACGACTATCGTCTTCAGCAGCTCGGCCTCGGGGTGCTCGGTGCCCTGCTGGGAAGCGTGCTGAGTCTTGTGGGCGTCTGGGCCGGACGCGTCAATGGTCTCATCGCGGTGGTCATCGTGCTCGGCCTCGCAGCACTGGGCGTGGCGCTGCGCGACAACCTGCTCACCGGTCAGATCCGGCGCCGGCAGGCGCGCATGCTGACGGAGTTTCCGACCATCGCAGAGATGATCGCGCTGGCGGTCAGCGCCGGGGAGGGTGCTCCCGGAGCGTTCTCCCGAGTGGGCCGCCTTGCCCACGGAGAGCTCGCCCTCGAGCTGACCAGAGTCCTGCATCAGACCCAGTCCGGCACCAGCTTCTCGACAGCATTGAAGCAGATGTCCACGCGGGTGGGCTCGGCGCCGATCTCCCGGTTCCTCGAGGGGATCATCGTGGCGATGGAACGCGGTACCCCTTTGGCCGAGGTCATGCACGCCCAGGCCCAGGACGTCCGAGAACTGGCTCGGCGCGAGCTCATGGAGACTGCCGGCAAGAAGGAGATCGGCATGCTGGTGCCGCTGGTCTTCGGCGTGCTGCCGCTGACGGTGCTCTTCGCTATCTACCCGGGCCTGTCGCTGCTGGAGATCGGCATCTGATCCATCGCCCACCGCTGAACCTCAGACCTGCACCACACCACTGCACCAACGGAGAAGGGGAAGAACATGTTGCACACGGAGAAGCCGATTCACCAGGCGGCCTGCGCCGCGGTCAGTCTCCACGAGGAGGATCGTGGCGACGTGCCCGGCTGGGTGATGATCACGCTGATGAGCGCGGTCCTGGTGGCCGGACTGCTCGCAATCGCGCAGCCAGCCCTGCAGGGACTGTTCAACGATGCGATCAACCAGGTCTCGCGCTAAACGCTGCGGGGTCTGCGGATCTGCGCGAATCCGACGGGCGGGGGAGGACCGGGGTGCCGCCACCGCAGAGTTCGCGATGGTCTCTGCCCTCCTCGTGCTGCTGAGCTTCGCGATCCTCCAGCTGACGCTTATGGTCCATGTGCGCAACACCCTGATCGACGCCGCGTCCACCGGAGCTCGTTTTGGTGTGCTCGAGGACCGCACCGCCAGCGACGGGGCGCAGCGCACTCGTGCCCTGATCGAGTCCTCGATCTCCGCGCGCTACGCCGAGGCGGTGGACTATGAGTATCTGGCCCAGGCGGAGGGGCAGACCCTGAGGATCACCGTCCGGGCCCAGGTCCCGGTGCTCGGTCTCCTCCCCGGGGTCGGCAGCCTCGAGGTGACGGGCAGCGCCTATGACTTCTCGTGAGCGGCTGACCCGGCGCTGGAGGCAGGGCCAGGAGGAGTCAGGTTCTGCGCTGGTGGAATTCATCATGCTCGCAGTGCTGGTGCTCATCCCGGTGGTCTACTTCATCCTGGGGGTCGCAGCGGTCCAGGCCGCCGCCTACGCCAGTCTGGGAGCTTCGGACCAGGCCGCCCGGATGTACGTCCTCGGCGGCGAGGACGTGGCAGCGGGTGAGCGCAGCGCGCGCAGCCAGGCCGCGGCCTCCGCGGCGCTCGCGGATTTCGGGCTCAGCGCGGATCAGGCGGAGATCACCATGTCCTGCCCCAACGGCGGATGCGATGATGACGGCGACGTCGTCGCGTTCACCGTTGAGGTGCGCGTCCCGGTGCCGCTGATCCCGGAGCTGGGCAGCTGGCGGTCCACCCTGGTCACGGTCACCTCCACCTCGGCCCAGGTGCAGGCGGGCTGAGATGCGCCGAAGACCCCGGGACGGTGGAGCTGCGTCGTCGAAGAGACGGGTGGTCGCCGCGCAGATGCGCCAGATGCGGACCGAAGACTCGGGACAGTCCAGCATCCTGATCCTGGGGATGCTGCTGGTGGTGCTGCTGCTCGTTGCGGTGATGGCCGGTGCCACCGCGGTGAACCTGGAGGCGCGCAAGCTGCTCTCCGCCGCCGACGGTGCCGCCTCGGCGGCTGCGCAGTCGGCGGAACAAGGCGCCTCGAGCCCATCGCCGCAGGTCAGCAGCGATCAGGTGCGCGCCCAGGCGCAGAACTACCTCACCGTCTCCGGGGCCCACGGTCGCTTCAGTGACCTCGCCGTCTCGCAGGCCTGGGTCACGGATGCGGGGGAGACCGCGCACGTGGAGCTGGTCGCCGTCGTCGACCTGCCGGTGGTCTCGGCGATCCTGCCCGCTCGAGTGCCGATCAGCGTGGAGTCCCATGCCCGGGTGAGCCTGAACCGGTGAGTCTCGACCGCTGAGCGACGTGGCCTTCCCGCACGGTCGCCGACGGGCGAGGATGAACTTCCCTGAGGAGTTCACTCCGAGCAAGGACCGTTGCCATGAGCGCCACCTTGACCGAGCGGTATGTCAGCGCCGCCACCCGGCACGTCCCAACTAAGGAGCGGGCGGATGCCCGCGAGAAGCTGGAGACCTCAATCGCCGGCTCGGTCGCGACCCGAATCTCACGAGGCGAGGACCCCGCCGCGGCAGAGCGTGCCGCGCTGATCGATCTCGGTGACCCGGCCGTGCTGGCCGCCGGCTACGCGCGCACGACCCTGCACCTGATCGGGCCGCGCTACTACCTCACCTGGCGGCGCCTGCTCAGCACGCTGCTCAGCTTCGTGCCGATCCTCGCGGCCGGCGGCGTCGCGCTGGGACAGACCATCGAGGGCGCCGCGGTCGGGGAGATCCTCGGTTCCTCGATCTCCGTGGGATTCTCCGTGGTCCTGCACCTCTGTTTCTGGGTGACCCTGGTGTTCTTCATCCTGGAACGCGCCGGAGTCGAGATCGACGCCGGCTGGAACCCCGAGGAGCTTCCCGCCGTGGGAGCAGAGGGCTCGAGATCCGAGCTGATCGGAAGCCTGGTGGTCCTCGGGCTGGCCGGCGGCGCTGTGCTGTGGGACCGGCTCCGCGGCTTCGCCCAGGTCGACGGCGAGCCAGTGCCGATCCTGAACACCGGCCTCTGGCCGTGGCTGCTGGCACTGCTCGGTCTGCACGCGGTATTTTCCCTGGCCCTGTACCGGCGGGGCCGGTGGGACACCCGACTGGCGGTCATCAACACGGTGCTCGCGCTGGTGTTCGTGAGTCTGATCCTGACGCTGCTGGCCCGCGACGCTCTGGTGAGTGCGGAGTTCCTCGAGTCCGGGGTGCTCGAGGCCGAGACGCTGCGCATCCTGGGGATCCTGCTCGGGTTCGCGGTGGTCGGACTCTGGGGGTGGTCGATTCTGGAGGGATGGCTTAAGTCTCGGCGCGACCCCGGGTGAACATCCAGCCCGCGTGCGCACCGGCCGGGAGCCAGCGATCCGCGTCGTGCCCCCTGCCCGGGTGAGTCTCGACCGGTGAAGCCCAAGACGGCGGTACTGTAGTGCTGTTATGGCTGAGACTGATTTCCCCACCGCACTTCGTGACCTGCGCAATACACTGCGCCGCATCACGGAGGTCACCGACGTTGAAAAGCTCAAGGCGCAGGTCGTCGAGCTCAGTGATATGGCCGTCGCGCCTGACCTCTGGGACGACCAGGCCAACGCGCAGAAGGTCACCTCCCAGCTCAGTCACCGGCAGACCGAGCTGGAGCGCCTGGAGCGGCTCGAGACCCGGATCGACGACGTCGAGATGATGGTCGAGATGGCCAAGGAGGAGGGCGACGACGAGGTCCTCGACGAAGCCGTCCGCGAGGTCGCCTCGATCCACAAGGCGCTGGAGTCCCTGGAGATCACCACCCTGCTCTCCGGGGAGTACGACGAGTACGACGCCGTGATGACCATCCGCTCCGGCGCCGGCGGCGTGGACGCCGCGGACTTCGCCGAGATGCTGCTGCGGATGTACACCCGCTGGGCCGAACGCCGCGGCTGGAACGTCAAGGTGCTCGACACCTCCTACGCCGAAGAGGCCGGGCTGAAGTCCGCGACCATCGAGATCAACGCTCCCTACGCCTTCGGCACGCTTTCCGTCGAGGCTGGCACGCACCGACTGGTGCGGATCAGCCCCTTCGACAACCAGGGCCGCCGGCAGACCTCCTTCGCCGCGGTCGAGATCATCCCGCTGCTTGAAGGCACCGAGAGCATCGACATCGACGAGAACGACCTGAAGATCGACGTCTTCCGCTCCTCAGGGCCGGGTGGTCAGTCGGTGAACACCACCGACTCGGCCGTGCGCATCACCCACCTGCCCACCGGCACCGTGGTCTCGATGCAGAACGAGAAGTCCCAGATCCAGAACCGCGCCGCCGCGATGCGGGTGCTGCAGTCCCGTCTGCTGGTGCTGAAGAAGGCCGAGGAATCCGCTGAGAAGAAGGCGCTCGCCGGAGACATCAAGGCCTCCTGGGGCGACCAGATCCGCTCCTACGTGTTGCACCCGTACCAGATGGTCAAGGACCTGCGCACCGAGCACGAGGTCGGAAACACCCAGGCGGTGCTCGACGGCGACATCGACGGCTTCATCGACACCGGCATCCGCTGGCGCAACGAGACCGCGGCCGAGGACGACTGATACATGATCCGATTCGAACAGGTCACCCGTCGCTACGAGGCAGGCGGGCGGCCCGCGCTCGATGACGTCACCGTGGAGTTCTACCGCGAAGACTTCGCCTTCCTGATCGGCGCCTCCGGCTCCGGCAAATCCACCCTGCTGCGGATGATCCTGCGCGAAGGCCTGCCCCAGCGCGGCAAGGTCACCGTGGCCGGACAGAACCTCGGGCTGATGCTGGACCGCCGGGTCCCGGATTTCCGGCGCAGCATCGGCATGGTCTTCCAGGACTTCCGGCTGCTGCCGGACAAGACCGTGTTCGACAATGTCGCCTTCGCGATGCGAGTCCTGGGCGCCAAGCGCAGCGTGATCCGCAAACGGGTCACCAAGGTCCTCGAGAAGGTCGACCTTGCCCATCTGGCCAAGCGGTATCCGCACGAGATCTCCGGCGGTGAGCAGCAGCGCGCCGCCATCGCCCGCGCCATCGTCAACGACCCGGCGATCCTGCTGGCCGACGAGCCCACGGGCAACCTCGATCCGCGCGCCTCCGCCGAGGTCATGAAGGTGCTGCGCTGGATCAACGCCTCCGGCACCACCGTCATCATGGCCACACACGACCGAGCGATCGTGGATCAGGCCGAGAGCCGGGTGGTGCAGCTGCACCATGGCCGCGTGGTCCGCGACGAGCCCCACGGCTCCTATGACGCCCCCGAGGGCTCCGAGGCCTGGGACGTGCTGGCCCGGGAAGAGGGCGAATCGGGACTGCGCGCCCATGATCCGGCCCCGGCCAAGACCGGGATGCTCCCCGTCACGGGCAGCAACGACGCACACCAGACGTCGGAGGACCAGACTCAGGAGCACCAGGCTCCGGAGCACCACACCTGGGAGCCCGACACCGAGGACCACGAGTTCGTGGAGTCCCGTGATGACGCGATCGATCACGTCGGTGATCACCCTCAGGACCAGGTGATGGCCCCCGGTGAAGACCCATCGGTCCTGGCCTACGACGAGGACCCGGTGCTCCGGGAGACCGCCCCGGTGGATCCCACCGAGGAGCTCGCCGCGCTGGATCTCGACGAGGAGGTTCACCACGAGGAGCCGGTCGGGGAGCATCCCTCCGAGCACGAGCACGAGCACGAGCACGAGCACGACTTCGCCGACGAGGACCCCGCACCTGCCGAAGAGGCCGGTCTTCAGGTCACCTGGCCGCAGCACCTGCGCGACGACGCTCACGTCCACGACGTCCCCGAGCTCCACGGAGACTTCAACGGCACCGAGATGCCCGACCTTGAACAGGACGGCTATGCCGAGATCGAGGACGGACCAGGGGGCGTGCCCGAGTACGAACTCGCGGCTGAACCCGCGTATGAGACCGAGCATGAAATGGCGGACGAGACCCCGAGCTATCATCACATCGAGCCCGAGCCCGAGCCCGACCGAGGAACTGCCGACCGGGGAGTTCCCCGCCGCGACCGAGCCGAGCGCCACTCCGTTCACCGCACCGGATGAGTCGCAGTCGGCACCGCAGACGCCGGCGACTCCGAGGTTCGACGGCGATGCACCGGCCCCGGTGGCCCCCGGGCCCGCTCAGCCGGCCCGCCCACGGCTGTCCTGGCTTGCGCATGCGACGAGGACGCCGGGCCGCAAGCTGCCGCACAGCAGCCCGCCCGGCCGGCCTTCACGCTCGACCCCCCGACGCCGGAGCCCTTCACGCAGCAGACGTCTCGCCCGGAGCACGTGACATTGCCCGAGGAGGCCCTCACACCAGGGCCCGAGCTCGAGGAAATTGCAGAGCCACAGCCCGAGCCAGCTCCTGAGTCAGCTCCCGAGTCAGAGATCGAGCCTGGGCCCGAGGTCGAAACTGAACCGCAGCTCCCGTCCGAGCCTGAGGAACCCCGCCCGGTGCCCCAGCCGAAGTCCTCGGCATCACAGTCCACCTACACCGATGCGCGCCGGACCGCCGAACATCTGGGTCTGGCTCGCTCACGCCGATCGATCATGCGCCGCCTGAGGAGAGACCGATGAACCGCCTCCTCTACATGCTCGGCGAGACCTTCAGCTCGCTGCGTCGCAACGTCGCCATGGTCGCCTCCGTCATCCTGGTCACCTTCATCTCGTTGACCTTCGTGGGATCCGCCGCGCTGATGCAGACCCAGGTCAACCAGATGACCGACGACTTCTACGATCGCCTGGAGCTCTCGGTGTTCCTGTGCACCGAGAACTCCCCGCAGTCCTCCTGTCCCACCGGAGCGGTGAGCGCAGATCAGCGCGATTCTCTGGAGCACACCCTCTCCGACGGCGCGGCCAGCCAGTATGTGGCCAGTTACCGCCACGAGACCCAGCAAGAGGCCCTGGATGACTTCCTGGACACCCGCGGGGAGAACTCACGCACCGCGTCGCTGACCGCTACCGACATGCCGGAGTCCTACCGGGTGCTGCTCCACGAGCCCGAGGAGTTCCCGGTGGTCACCGAGCTGTTCGGCTCCGCCCCCGGGGTGGAGACCGTGGCAGATCAGCAAGAGGTGCTCGATCAGATCTTCGGCATCCTCAACGGACTCACCATGGTCGCGCTGATCATCGCCGGGGTGATGATCGTCTGCGCGCTGCTGCTGGTGGCCACCACGATCCGGCTCTCCGCCTTCAGCCGGCGTCGTGAGACTGGAATCATGCGGCTGGTCGGCGCCTCCAAATCGATGATCCGGATGCCGTTCGTCTTCGAAGGCGTGATCGCTGCCCTGATCGGTGGTGTGCTCGCTTGCGCGGCCACCTGGGTGGTCGCGGAGTTCGTCATGGGACAGTGGATGGCCCGTCAGGTCCCAAGCATCCATTTCATCGACTCTGCCGAGGCCTGGATCATCATGCCGGGGCTCTTGGCGATCGCTGTGGTCCTGGCGATCATCGCCTCCTGGGTCACGGTGCGCCGATACCTGCGTGTATGATCGAAGGTCGGCTCTTCTGGCCACTGCAGAAGACCGCCGAGATCAGCGACCCAGCGCGGAGGTGACACGGTGGCGAAGAAGAAGGGCGCGAAGAAACAGCGCGATCCCAACAACAGCGTCGTGGCCACGAACCGCCGTGCCCGGCACGACTACCAGATCCTCGACAAGTACGAGGCCGGAATGGTGCTCACCGGCACCGAGGTGAAGTCGCTGCGCGAGGGCACCGCGAACCTGACCGACGGCTTCGGCGGCTTCTCCAGCGGTGGGGAGCTCTGGCTCGAGCAGGTCACCATTCCCGAGTACCTCAACGGCACTTGGACCAATCACTCAGCGCGCCGCAAGCGCAAGCTGCTGCTGCACCAGAAGGAACTGGTGAAGATCTCCCGCCAGATCGAGGACCCGGGCCTGACCATCGTCCCGCTCTCGCTCTACTTCAAGGACGGCAAGGCCAAGGTCGAGATCGGCGTCGCCCGCGGCAAGCGGGAGTTCGACAAGCGGCACACCCTGAAAGAGAAGCAGGACAACCGCGAGGCCCAGCGCGCCATGCGCTACCGGAACCTGCGGTCGTCCTGATCCTCATCGCCACCGAATCCTCGGTGTGCTGAGTCGCTGCCGCGCTATTCTGCTGCTCAGTCGAGCAGCCCGGCGATGTACCCCACGAAGATCAGCAGCACCACCACGACGATCGCGATGATCGCCCCGGTCATCACCAGGTTGGACTTCGGCGGCTTCGTCGGGGACGCCTGCTTGGGCGAAGCCGTGGCGGAGTTCGAATCAGGGGGCGTATCGCCAGGCTGTACGCCGCCGCCAGACTCCAGGCCGGGCGTCTCGTTCGGTTCGGGATCCAACCCTGGGTTGCGGGCAACCTCATCGCGGTGATGCTCACCGTGGGTGCTCTGGTTCCCGCCGTCGCGCTGGTGCGGCGGAGTGTCCAGCGGCTGGCCGCCGTTGACCTCGGTGTGGGCACCTTCGTTGGGCTGCTTTGCCTCGCCGGGCCGGTTCTGTTCGGTCGTCATCTGAAACCTCAATCTTTCGTAGTGTTCTGTCTCCACCATAGTCAGAAGACCATTAGGTCCTGTCCGTGTGAGCTGGACGTCAGCTGACTACTCGCCGATCCGCGCGGCGATCTCCCGCTTGGTGGTCGCCATGATCGACCGGTCGCGGCGCTCATGCGTTCGCTGGCCATATCTGCCTGGTGCCAGAACGGGTAGGCCAGGGCTGGCCGGCCGGCGTCGTCGATGGCCTGGGCATCCTCCGTGTCCAGGGCGACCTCAAAGGTGCCGAGCAGGTCGTTCCACTGCTCGAGGCTGCGCGCACCCACGGCCAGGTTGGTCACTCCGGGGCGCTGCAGCAGCCAGGCGAGCAGGACCTGGGGGATCGTGGCGTTCTTGCGCTGAGCCACCCCTTCAAGGACGTCGACCACGTGGTAGAGCTTCTCCCAGTCCGCGACGCGCATCTCGGAGCCATCGCCGTCGACCATCCGGGCCCCCGACTCGGGGCGCTGATCCCGGCGATACTTGCCGCTGAGCAGGCCCATCCCCATCGGGCTCCACACCTGGGTGCCGATGCCCTGATCGATCCCAGCGGGGATCATCTCGTATTCGGCCTCTCGGGAGTACGGCGAGTAGTGGATCTGCTGGACCACCGGCTTGATGAAGCCGTTGACCTCACAGACCTTCAAGGCCTTCATCAGCTGCCAGGCGGTGTAGTTCGAGACCCCGTAGTACCGGATCTTGCCAGCGCGGACCAGTCCGTCCATGGTCTGCAGCGTCTCTTCCAGCGGAGTCTCCCCGTCCCAGTGGTGGAGATAGAACAGGTCGACGTGATCACGGCCCAGTCGTTGCAGCGACTTCTCCAGCTCGTTGAGCAGGTGCCAGCGCGAGGCGCCGCCGTCGTTGGGGCCGTCTCCGATCACCATCCGGGCCTTGGTGGTGATCAGGAAATCGTCGTAGCGGCCGCTGCGCGCCAGGGTTTCACCCAGCACCTCCTCAGAGACGCCGCCCGAGTAGAGGTTCGCGGTGTCCAGCAGGTTGATCCCCGCCTCGAGGGAGCGATCCAGCAGTACAGCGGCCTCGTCGGGGCCGAGGTTTCCCATATGGCTCATGCCGTTGTCCCCACCGAAGGGCAGGGTGCCCAGCGCGAGCGGGGAGACTCGGAGGCCGCAGGTGGGGGAGAGGGGGCGGTAGAAGGGGGTGCTCATCGGGCTCCTTCGCAGAAAGACGGACCTGCCGGATACTACTCCGACTTCCCGAGGGCAGGCCGAGCAAGGCACTCTCGCGGAGTCCCTGGAGCTGGGGCGATCCTGACGCGATGGCCGATCCTGATCTGGCGCGGCGCGTCGGCCACCCTGGCCGGCACTGCTGGGCAGGCGTGCGGTTCAAGCCACGAGCACGTGGTGAGCATCGCCCGAGCCGGATCCGCGCAAGGGCACAAAAATGCCCGAGCAGGCTGAGCCTGCTCGGGCAATCTGTGGAGACGGCGGGAATGTGGCCCTAACCGTGTCTGACATGCGGTAATACGTGAATGCAAGTGATTCTTGCTAGCTCATGCACTCTACGTGCATTAAGCCTCACTCACTCACTGACGAACAGCACGGACTCGCGCATCAGCTCGAAATCTAGGTCGGTGAACTCGACGTTGATGTCTGCCGGGTCGTTCACTCCGAACCCTTCTTGCCAAGTTGTGGACTGGCCATCAGTGACGGTGGTCGTGCTGGTGCCTCCGAGTCCTGAGTCAGAGTCGAAAACACTGTCGCCCTCCGCCCCTCCGGAGCTAGCTGTGACGTACGCCATGCTTGGGTCATAGTCTTCGCCCGAGTTGTTCTCGATGGTCACATCGAACATGACGTGCTGCTCGAACTCTTCGCCGCCGAAGGCGTACTCGCCGGGGGTGAATGCTTCGGGTTCGCTGATGGTCACAGCCAGGCCGTCACTGTAGGTGTAGGTGTCGCCGAATGTCGGGCGTCAGAAGAAGTCTCGACCTCTTCTTCTACCTCTTCAGCCTCTTCTTCTGCTTCCTCATCTTCTTCTGCAAGCTGTTCGTTCTCTTCTTCGACTTCTTCAGCTTCCTGAGTTTCCTCAGTTTCCTCGACTTCTTCGGTCGAGTCGTCGTCGTTTGAAGTGACCTCACCGGATGTAGTGTCCTCACACGCGGTGAGTCCGAACAGTGCAACGAGGGCAATACCAATGGGTGCAAGGGCTTTGTTTGTCATGTTACTAAGCTACCCGAACCTGACCATTTGCCCTATAGAAGCCGGGTATAACCTTTGTGTTACAGCTATCTTCCGCGTAGACGGCAGGTCGGATTTCCTTGTGCGTATCCCCTAAGCGGGATATACAGATGCAATGACACAGGACAACGACGATCAGCCCGACTGGTTCGACGATTCAAAAAGTTACGAGGAGCTGCGTATCGCAAAAAAGCAGTCCAGGAAGAGGGAGCTTGATCTAGAAAACGCCCTAGTCGAACTTCAAGACCTGTCGCCGTCCAGCCTGGAATCGATCTATGACGTGTTGGACCAGCACGAAGCCCTGCATGTTCACTGGCTGAGGTGCGTCGAGAACGTCGAGTACTGGAAGAACGACGAAGTGGAGCTTCGCGAGAGGCATCATCCGGACATGACCACCGAAGAAAAGTCCCAGTGGAACAAGGTGTATGTCCAGTTCGAGGAAGCTCTACAGCGAGTCGATAAGTACCAAACACTCTTGGTCCAGAAAAGTGATGCACTCAAGGCGCGCAGGGATCAGCTCCACCGCCGTTAGCCTCTAACCCCTTAGCTCCACACCTAGCGACTTCACGCGCTTATAGAAGCTTTGTCGGGACATCTCCAAACGGTGGCACTCATCGGTTACAGATGACGCTCCATCTCTTACGCGCTGTGCTGCCTGCTTGATGCGCTGATCTGACACGACAGGCTTACGGCCACCTATCTTCTGCCCGCGTGCCTGTGCGCGTCGTATACCGGCTGTGGCGCGTTCCCTCTTGATGTTGGCTTCCATCACTGCCAGTGCACTCAGGATGTGGAACACAGCACGTCCCATCTCTGTACCCGTGTTCACATCACCTGCTGTCGTGCGCAGAGTGATCCCGCGTTCGGTCAGCTCTTCGACCAGTTCGAGCATTCCCTTCATGGTGCGCCCTGCTCGGTCGAGTGCAGTGACTAGCACCGTGTCACCTGACTCCATGCGTCCCAGTAGGCGCGTGAGGCCGTCCCGCTCCATGTTGCGTCCGGTGATCCCGTGATCCTCTTCGATGTGCTCACGTGCCACACCATGCGGGTCTGCCGCACGAATAGGTGACAGTTATGGTCACGCCGCGAGAGCGACGCCGGTGTTCATGATTGCTTCGTAGAGTGCCCTGACCTGTTCCTGTGTCGCTACGTCGGAGTCCTCACGCCTGGCCCTCACGGGCTTGTTAGCGGGTAGGTATATGTGGGGGAGTGTCGATATGTAACCCTCTCGCTCCGCGTCGCTTAGAAGCGCTTTGAGCGTCCTGCCGACGGGGAGGGCAACGCCATTGCCCCGGCCTTTCGGGTTCACCTTGGAGGGCTGCTTTCCAAGGTCATCTATGAGCTTGCCGACGTTCTTGTCGCTGAGTTCGCTCATGCGTAAGTGGCCGAGCACTGGCAACACATCGTGTTCGAGTCGGCTCCGGTAGGTGCTGATCGTTGAAGCCTTCACTTCGCGTGCACCTCTACCGGACACGGTCTTGCCGTCTGCCTTCGCGGTGAGCCACAACTGAGTGAACGCACTCAGCGTCATATCCCGTTCTAGCGCCTCGCCCTCTAACTGTGCCTGCGCTGTCGCGGCTTCTTGGGCCTCGGTCTCCCGGCGTGACTTCTCTTCTGGGCTGACCCAAGTCTCACGGTCTATGTCTGCCTTGACTCGTCCAAGGTATGAGGTAGCGGCACCCTTGGTTTCGAATGTGGTGTGTCCCTTGTGGCGCTCACCATCGGGGCCGACGTACGTTGCCTGAAATTTCCCGCTAGGCAGTTTGCGGACGGTTCCGAAGTCTCGACGCCTCGCCATGTGTGCCTCTCGTGCGCTCTACGTGCACTAAGAAGAGTCCACGGCGGTCACCTCGTGTCTACATCTGTGTACAGCCTGAATCTGTAGCTAGTAGACCACATCCCAGTGATGGCGCGGGAAAAGGGCACAAAAAAGGCCCAGACACTAGGTGCCTGGGCCTTGACTGTGGAGACGGCGGGAATCGAACCCGCGTCCGATCTGGATTCACATGGGCTTCTCCGGGTGCAGTCTGCTGATAGATTTTCTCGGCCCCAGCCGTCACGCAGACAGGCGGCTGACGGGCCCAGTCGTGTGAATTGTCGACCCAACTCCCCACGACGAGGAGTTGGAACCAGTGGCTATCTAGCTGATGCCAGGATCTGGGTCGATAGCAGACCCAGGCTGACAGACTCGCGTCGCTGCTTAGGCAGCGAGGGCGAAGTCAGTGCGCTTAGTTTCGGCACTTATTGTTTTGCAGAGAAGTATTTACGAGGTCACTCTGCATCCTCGACCCGCTTCACCATGATCAACTCAGATCGTCGAAACCGATCGTCCCCATATTGTGTTGTCAACGAGGCCGCTTGGGCCCCTGCCCCTCGCCAGATGCTCGCGAGGTGACTTTTCAGTATAGACCCGACATTCGAGACAGCGCAATGCCCAGCGCGGCCGCCGCGAAGCCGAAGCCCACGTGGGCGCCCCAGATGCCCACAGCTCGCAGGTGCCGGCCCGCCATCCAGGCCTGGGCCACCCGCACCGAGACGGTGGCGAAGGTGCTGAGCGCGCCGAGGAGTCCGAAGATCAGCACCGTGGAGACCTGGCCGGAGAACAGGCCCCCGGGCTCGTCCACGCCGTTCTCGCTGAGCCAGGTGAGCTCGCCGAGCAGGTACCCCAGCACGCAGCAGCCCAGTGTGTTCGCCAGCAGCAGGCCCACGCGCAGATACCGGTCGAGCAGGAAGCGCCCCAGGGCGCCTACCGATCCACCCAGGGCGACGCCGAGTGCAATGGCGAGGCTGAACTCAGGAATCATGGCGACCCTCGCTGCGCACACCGAGGTCGGCAGATTCGGCGCCGAGCTGCCCGAACAGCGCCCGGCTGATGGTCAGTCCCGCTGCCGCAGCCGCCGTACAGCCCAGGATGCTGATGAGGAGGTAGGTGAGCATCTCCATCGCGCCCGGGCTGACGTAGGTCACCGCCGCCAGTCCGTCGTAGGCGGATCCGGGGATCGAGGGCATCACGGCGAGGATCACCGCGGAGAAGGTCGTATAGGAGGCCAGCATCCCGGTGCCGAAGGTGGGCACCACCCAGTCCGGGGTGCGCGGCCGCGACATCGCGGCACCGATGAGCAGCCCCAGCATTCCGGAGCCGCTGAGGTTGATCGCCAGGGTGGTCCAGGGGAACTTCATGCCCTGCTCGGGGATCAGCTCTCCGATCAGCAGTCGAATCAGTGCTCCGCAGGCGCCGGCCACGCCTACCAGCAGGATCAGCACCGGCAGCGGGGTCGCCGGGCGTCCCGGACGTGACCCTTGACCGGCGGCACTCGATTCGGAGGAAGACACCAGTACAGGATACGTGCGCGCCGGGCGGCCTCAGTGGACCACGCTCACGCGCATGGCGTGGGCCACCTCATGGGGCAGCCGGATGCTCGCCGACGCCGGGCTGTGGCCGGCCTCCGCAGCGGAGGCCTCCGAGCTGGTCTTCTCCACCGTGCCGCCCGTGGTCAGCACGACGGCGCCGTCCGCCGTCGCCGCCACCGTGACCTGGGCGCCGATGGGCACCCCGTGGGCGTCCAGGGTCGAGAGCGCGTCCGGGACGGCGTCGTCGACCTGCTCCAGGCGCACCTGGACCGAGGCCGGCACCCGGCAGAGCAGCTGGGTCTCCGGATAGTCCAGCTGAAGATCCGGTCCGGGGATCGGATCCCCATGCGGGTCCACGCGCGGGTGGCCCAGGCGCACATCGAGGCGGTTCACGAAGGTCTCCGAGACGGCGTGCTCGAGCCGTTCGGCCTCCTCATGGACCTCCTCCCAGCCATAGCCCAGCTCGCGCACCAACCAGGTCTCGATCAGGCGGTGTCGGCGCACCATGGCCAGGGCCAGCTGACGTCCGGCGTCGGTCAGCGCGAGCGGTGCATAGGGCCTGTGCTCCACCAGACCCAGTTCGGACATTTTGCGCATCATGAGCGAGACCGAGGGGTTCGAGACGCCCAGGGTCTTGGCCAGCGCGGAGGCGGTCACTGAGGCGCCGTCCCATTCGGCGAGGCCGTAGATGGTCTTGGCATAGTCCTCCACGGAGGTGGTGGCGGTATCGATCGCGGTGGAACGGCCCTGTGCTGAGGTGCGGGGAGTCATCTAGGCGGGATCCTTCACATCGAGGAACGTATCGATCGGGCGGGTCGGGCTCACCCGGTCCGAAGCCGGCCGCTGCCGCCGCTGTCGCAGCCGCGGGATCATCCCCTTCACGGGGGCGAAGAGGTAGGCCAGCGCGAACTGGCCCGACTGCGCCAGCACGATCGAGCCGCCGGTGGAGATGTCCAGCCAGTAGCTGGCGTAGACCCCGATCAGCGCGGAGACCGCCGCGCTGGTCGCGGCGACGGCGAGCATCTGCCCGAACCGGCGGCACAGCAGCAGCGCGGTGGCACCTGGCACCACCAGCATAGCGACCACCAGCAGGATCCCCAGGGTCTGCAGCGAGGTCACTGTGGTCAGCGCGAGCAGCGCCAGCAGCAGGATCGACAGCGCCCCGGACGAGATCCCGATCGTATGTGCGTGGACCTTGTCGAAGGCCAGCAGCACGAAGCTGCGCCGCAGCGCCAGCAGCACCGCCACGGTGGCCAGGCCCAGACCGGCGGTCTGCAGCAGGTCCTGCTGGGAGATGCCCAGCACGTTGCCGAGAAGGATATGGGTCAGGTGCGTCTCGCTGGGGGTCCTGGAGATCAGCACCAGGCCCAATGCGAAGAGCGAGGTGAACACCACCCCGATGGAGGTGTCATGCTTCAACGTCGATCCTCCGCTGATTCCGCCGATCAGCAGCACCGCGAGCATCCCGAAGACGAACGCGCCCAGCGCCATCGGCAGCCCGAAGATATGCGCCAGCACGATCCCGGGCAGGATCGAGTGCGCCACCGCCTCGCCCATCAGCGACCAGCCCATCAGCACCAGCCAGCAGGAGAGCAGCGCGCAGACCACCGAGGAGATGATCGCCGCCGCCAGGGCGTGCTGCATGAAGGGAAACTCCATCGGTTGAACCAGCAGCTCCCACATCAGTGTGTCTCCGTCATCGCTCGGCCCCGCAGATCAGTTGGTCTGGCATCTCAGCCGGTCTCACGCAGCACGGCGCCGAAGCTGCGTCCGATCTGCTCCTCGGTGAGCACCTCCGCCGGAAGCCCGGCGGCGAGCACCCGCTGGTGCAGCAGCACGACCTCATCGGCGAGGTCCTCCACGCCGGCCAGGTGATGGGTGGAGATCAGCACGGTGGTGCCGGTGGAGTCACGCAGCGTCTTGAGCACCGTGCTGATGAGCTCCTCGGAGCCGCGGTCCACTCCGGCGAACGGCTCATCGAGCAGCATCAGGGGTGCCTGCTGAGCGATCGCGCGCGCCAGGAAGGCGCGCTTGCGCTGTCCCCCGGAGAGCTCACCGATCCCGCGTCGGCGCAGCTCGCTCAGGCCCACCTCCTCCAGGGCCTGGTCACAGGCCTGCTGATCGGCGGGGCGGGCGCGTCGGGTGAAGCCCATATGCCCGTAGCGGCCCATCATGACCACCTGCTCCACGCTGACCGGGAAGCTGGTGTCGACCTGATCGTGCTGCGGCACGTAGCTGACCTGGTTGCGCCGTCGGGCCGTGCTCGGTTCGTGGCCGAAGAGCCGCACCGTCCCCGCCGTGGGCCGGTGCAGTCCCAGCAGCGCCTTGAACAGGGTCGACTTCCCGGACCCGTTGGCGCCCAGCAGAGCGCAGATGCTGCCGGAGCCGACGGTGATGCTCACCTCGTCCAACGCGCGGACGCCGGGATAGCCGGCGCTGAGCCGGTCGACGACGACGGCGGCAGGTTCGGTGTGTGCCCGGGCCGGGTCAGGGCGTGCGTCCGTGCTCATCGCTGGGCTCCTTCGAGGATCAGGTCCAGATCGTGTTCCAGCAGTTCCAGGTAGCTCGGGGCCGGACCGTCGGGCTCGGTGATCGAGTCCACGTGCAGCGGCTCGCTCAGGGTGGCGCCGGTGGTCTCGGCGACCTGCTGCTGGGCGGAGTCGTTGACGGTGGACTCGCAGAAGATGGTGGGCACCTGGTGCTCCTGGACGTAGCGGATCTGCGCCTCGACCTGCTGCGGGCTTCCCTCATCCTCGGCGTTGAGCGGCCACAGATAGTGTTCACCCAGATTCAGGTCCTCCGCCAGATAGCTGAACGCACCTTCGCAGGTCACCAGGTGGACCTCACCCTCGTCCTGCAGCCCGGCCAGCCGCTCCTCCGCCCGGTCCCAGACTGCCTGGATCTCCTCGCGGTAGGTCTTCGCGTTCTCGGCGAGTTCGGCGGCGTCAGCCGGAGCGAGCTCGATCAGTGCCGCCTCGATGTTCTCCACATAGACCATGGCCTGGGCCGGAGACATCCAGGCGTGCGGGTTGACCGGCAGCTCGGCA
Organism: Nesterenkonia sp. AN1; assembly: GCF_000582475.1. Lineage (NCBI taxonomy): Bacteria > Bacillati > Actinomycetota > Actinomycetes > Micrococcales > Micrococcaceae > Nesterenkonia > Nesterenkonia sp. AN1. The sequence goes on along the minus strand of NZ_JEMO01000009.1, from coordinate 120,344 downwards.
GTCTCGGCGGCGGAGGCTCCGGGCAGCCGGGTGACCGGCAGCGTCTCGACGGACTCCGTCAGGATCAGCACCTCCGCCGAGGAGTGGCTCAGGAACTGTTCGTACCAGGCTTCGAGTCCCAGCCCGTTGAAGAAGATCAGATCCGCCGCGGCGGCATCGCGCAGGTCCCCGGGGGTGGGGGAGTATTCGTGGACCTCCGCGCCGGGCGGGGTGATGGAGCGGGTGTCCACGAGGTCTCCACCCAAGGCCTCGGTCATGTCCGCCAGCACCGAGAAGCTGGTCAGCACCACGGGACGCTCGCTCTCAGCGGAGGGGTCCTGCGTCTCGGAGCCCGCCGCAGAACAGCTGCTCAAGCCGAGGACGCACAGCGCTCCGGTGGTTGCGGTGAGGACTCGGGTGTTGCGCATGCCCACAGTATGATTTAGGCACACCTAAAACTGCAAGTGGGTCGGGCAGGGGCCGGGCGCTGAGCCCAGATCCGGTGCCCGGGCGCTGAGCCCAGCCGCAGAGTCCGCGCCCTGAGCCCGGCCGCGGGGTTGAGCTCAGAAGGGTGCGGGGCGGTCTGCGGCGAGCGCGCCCAGCGCGGCGTCGTGGAGCAGGCCGTTGGTGGCCAGGCCGTTGCTGCCGGTGCATCCGGGCTCGCCGTCCAGGGAGGTGAACATGCCGCCGGCTTCGCGGATGATCGGCACCAGCGCCGCCATGTCGTGCAGGCTCAGCTCCGGCTCGGCGGCCATGTCCACCTGACCCTCGGCGACCATGCAGTAGGACCAGAAGTCTCCGAAGGCGCGGGTGCGCCAGACGGTCTCGGTGAGCTCCAAGAAGTTCTGGCTGCGACCGATCTTCCGCCACCCGGCAAGCGAGGAGTAGGAGAAGAATGCGTCCTCGAGCTTGGGCACCTTCGAGACCTGCAGCCGTTTGGCGGAGGCCAGGGACTTGCCGGTATAGGCGCCGCCGTTCTTGGCCGCCCACCAGCGCCGGCCCAGTGCCGGGGCGCTGACCAGCCCGACCACCGGTTCGCCCTCGTCGACCAGGGCGATCAGTGTGGCCCAGGCGGGCACGCCGCGGATGAAGTTCTTGGTCCCGTCGATCGGGTCGATGACCCACTGGCGCGGACCGGACCCGGTCGAGCCGAACTCCTCGCCGAGGATGGCGTCTCGGCCCCGCGCCCGGCTGAGCTGGCCGCGGATCAGCTCCTCGGCCGCACGGTCGGCCTCGGTGACCGGGGTGAGATCGGGTTTGGTCTCCACCTCGAAGTCCATGGAGGAGAAGTAGGACATCGTCTTGGCGTCCACGGAATCGGCGATCATATGCGCCAGGCGCAGATCATCGGTGTAGGCGCTGGTGCTGTGGCTCATAGCGCCACGCTAGCAATCAGCGAGCGGCGGGACCCGCATTCAGGCGGTTACGCGCCGAGCCGCTTCTCCTCCGGTCCGTCCTCGGTCCCGGCCATGGATCGGATCAGTCCGCGCAGCGAGGCCAGCCGGGCGGCACCGTGATCGCCGCCATGACCATCGGCCACCCAGGCGTCCAGGGCGCAGCCGCCCTCGGGGGAGACGTGGGCGCAGCCGGGCTCACAGGCCGCGGAGCCCTCGACCAGGTCGGAGAAGGCGCCGAGCACATCGTCGGGCGCCACGTGGGCCAGGCCGAAGGTGCGCACTCCGGGGGTGTCGATGATCCAGGAGTTTCGCGCCGCGGCGAGATCGAGGGACTCGGCGGGCTCCAGGTTCAGCGCGACGGCGGAGGAGGAGGTGTGCCGGCCGCGACCCGTGACCGCGTTGACCCCGCTGGTGGCCCGATCCGCACCGGTCAGCGCGTTGACCATGGTGGACTTGCCCACCCCGGAGTGCCCGATCATCGCGGTGACCCGCTGGGTCAGTGAGCCGCGCAGCGCGACCACGGCTGCGGGATCCAGGGCCGGGTCTCCCGAGGCGGTGCCGCTGGCCTGCCGGGAGACCACGATCTGCAGCTCCAGCTCGGCGTAGTGGCTGATCAGACCGGCCGGATCCTCAGGGTCTTCGACCAGGTCGGCCTTGGTGACCAGCAGGATCGGGGTGATCCCGGCGTCGTAGGCGGCGACCAGGGCTCGGTCGATGAACCCGGTGCGCGGGGCGGGATCGGCCGCGGCCACCACGATCAACAGTTGATCGGCGTTGGCGACGATCACCCGTTCGGCGTCGTCGGTGTCCTCGGCGCTGCGGCGCAGCAGCGTGGTGCGCTCCTGGATCCTGATCAGCCGGGCCAGGGAGCCGGCATCGCCGGTGGTGTCACCGACCAGGCCCACGATGTCACCGGGGACCACCGGGGTCCGGCGCATGGCGCGAGCGCGCACTGCGGAGATGATCCGCTCCCCGCCATCGGAGTCCTCCAAGCGCACCGTGTAGCGGCCACGGTCCACGGTGACCACCCGGCCCAGCTCGGCGTCGGAGTAGTCCGGGGACTCCTTGGTCCGGGGACGGGTGCCCTTCTTGTTCGGGCGCACCCGGACGCGGGACTCATCCCAGTCGGCCCAGCGGCTCATGGGCGCGCCTCCGGTACCGGGGCCAGCAGCCCCGCCCAGAGCTGCGGGAAATCAGGCATGGTCTTCGCGGTGCAGGAGATGTCTTCGACCTCGACGCCCTCGAGCACCAGTCCCAGGACCGCGCCGAAGGTCGCCATCCGATGATCGGCATAGCTGCGCACCAGGCCCCCGTGGGTGACCGGAGCGGTGACCTTGAACCCGTCCTCGGTCTCCTCCGCGGAGCCGCCGAGCCGACGGATCTCGGCGACCAGGGCGGCGATCCGATCCGTCTCATGGCCGCGCAGGTGACCCACCGAGGTGAACCGGGTGGGTTCGTGACACAGCGCAGCGAGCGCCGCCACGGTGGGGGTCAGCTCGGCGGTGCCGTCCACGGTGCCCGGGGTGCGCAGCTGCGCGCCGCGGACCCGCAGCGTCACGGTGGTCGCCGTCTCAGGCTCGGTGATGACCTCGGCGCCGAAGGCGGGCAGCAGCTCGGTCCAGCGGCGTCCGATCTGGGTGGAGGTGATCGGCCAGCCTCGCATGGAGACCTCTCCGCCGGTGACGGCGGCGGCACAGAGGAACGGACCGGCATTGGAGAGGTCCGGCTCCACGCGCACGCTGAAGGCAGGGATCTCGCCGGGCTCCACCCGCCAGGTGTGCTTCGCGGGCGAGCTGACCTGCACGCCGACCTCGGTGAGGACCTGAAGCGTCATCTCGACATGCTCCAGCGAGGGGACCGATTCACCGACGTGGCGCAGCGTGAGCCCGTGCGGCATCCGTGCCGCGGCCAACAGCAGTCCGGAGACGAACTGCGAGGAGGCCGAGGCGTCGATGGTGATCTGGTCGCCGGTGATGCCTGCGGGGCCTGCACAGTGAACGGGAGGTGACCCTCCTGGCCCGGTGCCGGCGCGCCCGGACCGGTGATCTCGACGCCGAGATCGCGCAGACCGTGCTGGACCGCGCCCATCGGGCGCACGCGGGCCTCGGGATCTCCGTCGAAGTGGACGCGCGCCCCGCTCAGTGCCGCAACTGCCGGCATGAACCGCATCACGGTCCCGGCCAGTCCGCAGTCGATGCGCAGCTCCCCGGTGCCCTCCCCGGTGCCCTCCTCAGTGCCCTCCACACCGTCTCCCACAGCGAAGCCGGGGGAGTCCGGGCGGCGAGAGTGGGGCGAGTCCAGGCGGCCGGAGCCTGCCGGAAGCGGGGAGATCCGCACGGCGGGGACCCCGGAGTTCTCCCAGTCCGGGAAGTGCTCCACCGTGCAGCCCAGCGCGGCCAGCGCGTCGAGCATGAGTCGGGAATCCCGGGAGTGCAGCGGATTGATCACCAGACTCGGGCCGTCGGCCAGGGCGGCCAGGAGCAGATAGCGATTGGTCAGGGACTTGGACCCGGGAACGGTGACCTCTGCGCGCAGAGGTGCCCCCGCCCGTGGCGCAGGCCACGGCTGCGGGGGCACCGATGCAGCGGGTGTAGATGTAGTGCTCACGTCGCTAGGTTCTAAGCTCCGACCTTCTTCTTGGCAGACTTGGCACCCTTGTTGGCGCCCTTGGCGGCGTTGTTGATCGCCTTCAGAGCGTCCTTCTCGGCTCGCTGGAAGTTCTTCTTGGCGTTCTTCTCGAAGTCGCGCACCTTCTTGGTGGCGTCGCTGCCGAGGTCGTCGGCCCACTTGAAGGTCTTGTCGCCGAACTTGGCGCCCTTCTTGCGGGTGGTCTTGGCCAGGTGCTCGGCGCGCCAGCCCAGCGAGGGCTTGCCGTCGAGGTCGACCATGGCCAGGGTCAGGCCGCCCAGGACGGAGGCGTTCTTCAGCAGCGTCTTGCGCTGGGCGGTGACATCAGAGTGATTCTCGATCTCAGCGTTGCGGTACTCGGCGTAGCTGTTGAACTTGTGCACGCCGGTCAGCATCAGGGCCGAGGCGCGCGGAAACCGGCCCAGTGCCAGTGCGGTGCCGGCGACGACCTCGACACCGCCCAGAACCTGGGTGGTGAGCTTGGGGTTGGAGACCAGCGGCTCGGCCTGGGGGAAGAATGAGCCGATCTCCTCGAGGGTGGACCCGATTCGCGCCGAGGCATCATCGGTGTTGCGCAGGCGGTCAACACCGCTGGCGATGAAGCTCGCGCCCAGCAGTGGGCGGGCGAATTTACGAAGCAGAGACATAGTGTCCTCCTGTAGGAGTGTGGCGCTGAAGCATCGTTCAAGGTCCAATCTACCCAATCAGGGCTGTCTCGGGAATCAGCAGGCCTGATGAGCGGTGTGCGCAGCGGAGACAGGAGGAAGCCGACGCCGGGCAGGAATGCACAGCGTGGCGTCGTCGTTGTGCCCGGTATGACCACGCCGACACTCAGCCCGATGCGCCCCCGCGCTCCCACGCGTGAGGTCCGACGGCCGGTGGGCGCTGTGCGAGTAGACTCGTCAGTGATGGAAAAGCCCGCAGCCACCGGCCCCGACGCTGATTCAAGCAGCGTCGACGTCGCCGAAGAGACCGAACAGCAGCGTCGCGTGCGTTTTGAGAGCGAGGCTCTCCAGTACGTGGACCAGCTCTACTCCGCCGCCATGCGGATGACGCGCAATCCGCAGGATGCTGAGGACCTTGTGCAGGAGGCCTATACCAAGGCCTACTCCGCATTCCACCAGTACAAGCCCGGCACCAATCTCAAGGCCTGGCTCTACCGGATCCTGACCAACACCTATATCAACATCTACCGCAAGAAGCAGCGTCAGCCGCTTCAGGCCAACACGGACACCGTGGAGGACTGGCAGATGGCCCAGGCCGCGGAGCACACCTCCTCGGGTCTGCGCTCGGCCGAGGCGGAGGCGCTGGACCATCTGCCGGATTCCGACGTCAAGGACGCGCTGCAGCAGATCCCCGAGGAGTTCCGCCTGGCGGTCTACTTCTCCGACGTCGAGGCTTCGCCTATAAAGAGGTCGCCGAGATCATGAACATCCCGATCGGTACGGTGATGTCGCGGCTGCATCGCGGCCGGAAGCTGCTGCGCGAACTACTCAGTGACTATGCCCGCGAACGTGGCTTCAAGAAGCAGGAGGCCAAATGATGAACGACGAAGATCGTAACCAGGCCACCGAGGTCAGCCCCGGCAGATGGCTGGATGAGAACTGCAAAGACGGTGACTGCAGCGAGAAGCAGATCCGCATGGAGCGCATCTATGAGTACGCCGACGGTGCGCTGAGCCGAGAGGACATCGGTGAGGTCGAGGCCCACCTGCATGCCTGCCCGGAATGCGCCAACGACTACGACCTGGAGTGCATCATCCGCACCGTGGTCCGCCGTTCCTGCGCCGAGCGCGCACCAGAGACCCTGAAGGTCACGATCCTGGAGCGGATCAGCCAGATCCGCCTCCAGGCCGGGCACCAGCAGGACGACGAACGGCCCTGACTCTGAAACGGCCCTGACTCTGAACGGCCCTGACTCTGAAACGGCCCTGACTCAGAACCAGCGGCAGACCTGGGCCCGGCATCCGGCCCTGAGCACGACAGAACCCCTGCAGAGAAGCTCTGCAGGGGTTCTGTGTGTTCTGCGCCGCCGCTGTTATCGCGTCAGCCGCAGCAAGAGCCTCGGACCACTGAGATCAGGAGTTGGGGCGCTTGCCGTGGTTGGCGTTCTTCTTGCGACGAGCGCTGCGCTTGCGTCCACGCTTGCTCATGATGAACTCCTTTCGTCGGCTGGAGGTAATTCTAGGCCACGGGCTCCTGGAGCCCTAACCACGGATACCACCCGCGGTGCAGCACCAGCCAGGCGATCAGGCCGTATCCGGCCTGGCCGGGCAGACCGCCGTTGCCGGCGAGGTCGCTGCGCCACTGTTCGTGGCCGACCAGGGGAGTGTAGGCGTCCACGTAGACATGTGACCGACGTGAGGCCACATCCCGGTAGGCGGCGTTGAGCTCGGAGATCCTCTGGTTGCGCTCGGCATCCAGGGTCGGGACCGGCCCAAGCACCAGGCATCGGATGCCTTCCTGGGAGGCCCGGTCCAAGATGTTGGCCAGATTCAGCCGGGACCGAGCCGAGGAGGTCGCGCTGTAGAGATCCGTGTCGTTGAGCGCAATCACCAGATGGCGCTCCGGGGTGCCGCCGTCGAGCGTGGCACCGGAGAACCGGGCGACGGTCTCGTCCTGCCACCGTTCGGAGAGCGCTTCGGTGCCCTCACCGGGCATGGCCAGGGCGTAGTGCTCCAGGGTGAGTCCGTCGATCGGGGTCTTCGAGATGACCCGACCGAACCACCCCAGCGCGCGGGGGTCGCCGACGCCGCTGAGCAGCTCGTCGCCCAGGGCGACGATGCGCACATGGCGCCGGTGACCGGAGGCTGCGGCTCTGAGATCCTGAGTGGAATGTTCCATCCGGTTCACAGGTCCAGGTGCGGGAAGGCCTTGCTGAGCAGGCCCTCCAGCTCCTTGGCGTGACGCTTCGCCTGCCCCACCGAGGTGGCGGCAGACTCAGCGCGCGAGACCAGCTTGAGGTCCTGCTTCAACAGCGGACGCAGGTTCATGCCGAGGAACGGCCATGGACCCTGGTTGACCGGCTCGTCCTGGGCGTAGACGACCTCCTCGGCCGAGGAGTAGCGGTCCAACTCGGCCTGCAGCTCTTCCACGGGCATGGGGTAGAGCTGTTCGAGCCGGACGATCGCGGTGGCCTCGTCCTTGTGCTTGTTCCGGGTGGCGACCAGATCGTAGTAGAGCCGGCCCGAGACGATCAGGACGCGCTTGACCTTCGAGGCGTCCACGTCCCGGTCCGGGATCACCTCCTGGAAGGTGCCCGTGGTGAAGTCCTCCACCGAGTTCGCCGCGGCCTTGAGCCGGAGCAGCTGCTTAGGGGAGAAGACGATCAGGGGGCGACGTGGACGCGCCACAGCCTGCCGCCGGAGCAGGTGGAAGTAGTTCGCCCCCGATGAGGGCAGCACCACCGTCATGTTGTCCTCCGCGCAGAGCTGCAGGAAGCGCTCGGGCCGACCTGATGAATGGTCCGGTCCCTGGCCCTCATAGCCGTGCGGCAGCAGCATGACCACCGAGGAGTTCTGACCCCACTTCTGCTGGGCCGTGGCGATGAACTCATCGATGATGATCTGGGCGCCGTTGACGAAGTCGCCGAACTGAGCCTCCCAGAGCACCAGCGCATTCGGGTTCTCCACGGAGTAGCCGTATTCGAAGCCCAGCGCGCCGTATTCGGAGAGCAGCGAGTCATAGATGAAGAACCGGGCCTGATCCTCGGTGAGGTTCTTCAGCGGATACCACTCGTCGCCGTTGACCCGGTCGTGGAAGACCGCGTGGCGCTGCACGAAGGTGCCGCGGCGCGAGTCCTGACCGGCCAGGCGCACCTCGGTGCCCTCCATGAGCAGCGAGCCGAAGGCCGCGACCTCTGCGAAGCCCCAGTCGATGCCGCCTTCGCGGGCCATCTTGGCCCGCTTCTCCAGCAGCGACTTCAGCTTCGGGTGCGGGGTGAAGCTCTCCGGGATGTTGGTGTGGACCTCACCGATGTGAGCGAGGGCGTCCTCGCTGATCTTGGTGTCGTCACCTGCACGGTCGGGGGTGCTGGTCTCGTCCTCCGAGGCGGTCGGTGCCATGCCCCGGGTGCCGGAGGCATCGGGGTCGGCCGTGGAGATCGGCTGGGTCTGGGCGGCGTGGGTCTCGGTGAAGACCCGCTCCAGCCGCTGGCGGAAGTCGCGCAGCGCCTGGTCGGCCTCTTCCTGGGTGATGTCGCCACGTCCGACCAGCGCCTCGGTGTAGAGCCGGCGCGTGGTGCGCTTGGCCTCCACCAGGTTGTACATCTTGGGCTGGGTCATCGAGGGATCGTCACCCTCGTTGTGCCCGCGTCGGCGGTAGCAGACCAGGTCGATCACGACGTCCTTGTTGAACCGCTGGCGGTACCGGAAGGACAGCTGGGCCACGCGGGCCACGGACTCCGGGTCATCGGCGTTGACGTGGAAGATCGGCGCCTGGATGGCCTTGGCCATGTCCGTGGAGTAGGTCATGGATCGGGCGGCCGAGGGTGCGGTGGTGAAGCCGACCTGGTTGTTCACCACCACGTGCACGGTGCCTCCGGTGCGGTAGCCGCGCAGCTGGGACATGTTCAGCGTCTCCGCGACCACGCCCTGACCTGCGAACGCCGCGTCGCCGTGGACCAGCAGCGGCATCACGGAGAAGGAGTCCAGCGCATCTGCGCCCTGGTTGATCCGGTCCTGCTTGGCGCGCACCACACCTTCGAGGACCGGGTTGACGGCCTCCAGGTGTGAGGGGTTCGCTGCCAGGTAGACGCTGGTGGAGTTGCCGCGGTCCGAGGTGAAGGAGCCGCGGGTGCCCAGGTGGTATTTCACATCGCCGGAGCCGGTGCCGGCCTCGCGGCCCTCGAACTCGCGGAAGACCTGGGCGTGGGTCTTGCCGGCGATGTTGGTGAGCACATTGATGCGTCCGCGGTGGGCCATGCCGATTGCGACCTCGTCGAGGCCCTCATCGGCGGCCTCGGAGAGGATCGTGTCCAGCAGCGGGATCAGCGATTCGCCGCCTTCGAGCGAGAAGCGCTTCTGGCCGACGAACTTGGTCTGCAGGAAGGTCTCGAACGCCTCGGCGGCGTTGAGCCGGCCCAGGATTCGGAACTGCTCGTCCCGGGTGGGCTTCTCGTAGGGGTGCTCGATCTCGTCCTGGAACCACTGGCGCTCCTCCGGGGACTGGATGTGCATGTACTCCACACCGGTGCTGCGGCAGTAGGTGTCGCGCAGCACGCCCAGGATGTTGCGCAGCGGAAGCATCGAATTGCCGCCGAAGCCGCCGGTGGGCCATTCCCGGTCCAGGTCCCAGAGGGTCAGGCCGTGGGTCTCGATGTCGAGGTCCGGGTGGCTGCGCATCTGGTACTCCAGCGGGTCCACCGAGGCCATCAGGTGACCGCGCACCCGGTAGGAGTGGATCAGCTGCTGGATCCTGGCGACCTTGTTGATCTGGTCCTCAGGGTTGACCTGGATGTCGGCGGACCAGTGGATCGGCTCATAGGGGATCCGGAGCGCTTCGAAGATCTCCTCGTAGAACCCGTGCTTGCCCAGCAGGTACTCGTGGATGGTCTTGAGGAACTCCCCGGACCCGGCGCCCTGGATGACGCGGTGGTCATAGGTGGAGGTCAGCGTGATGACCTTGGAGACCGCGAGGTTGTTCAGCGTCTTCTCCGAGGCGCCCTGGAACTCGGCGGGGTACTCCAGCGCACCCACGCCCACGATCACGGCCTGGCCTTTGGAGAGCCGAGGCACCGAGTGCACGGTACCGATCCCGCCGGGGTTGGTCAGTGAGACGGTGGTCCCGGCGTAGTCCCCGGGGGTGAGCTTATTGTCCCGAGCGCGCTTGACCACGTCGTCGTAGGCGGCCCAGAACTCGGTGAAGCTCATCTCCTCCGCGGCCTTCATGTTCGGCACCACCAGCGCGCGGGTGCCGTCGGGACGGGGCATGTCGATGGCCAGGCCGAAGTTCACATGGGCCGGGTGCACGGCCACCGGCTTGTTGTCCTGCACGTCGTAGGTGACATTCATCGACGGGTGCTGGCGCAGTGCCTTCAGCAGCGCGTAGCCGATCACGTGAGTGAAGGAGACCTTGCCGCCGCGGGTCCGCTTGAGGTGATTGTTGATCACGGTGCGGTTGTCGATGAGCAGCTTGGCCGGGATCGCGCGCACCGTGGTGGCGGTGGGCACGGTCAGCGAGGCATCCATGTTCGCCGCGATCGCCTTGGAGATGCCCTTCAGCGGCATCACCTGGTCCTGCTTCTCCTCCCTGGCCGACTCGGCCTTCGCCGCGGAGGGCTCGGAGGGAATCGGAGTGCTGGAGGATCCCTGCGACTTCTTCGTCGTCGGAGTCCGCGGCGCCACTGGCTTGCTGCCGGAGGCGCCCTTCTCGCTGGCAGGCTTCTGTGAGGCCTCCGGCTCGGCGGGCTTCGCGGTGGCCGGGGTGGTCTGCGCGGTGGAATCACGCTGATTCGAGGCGTCAGGCTTCGAATCCGCTGCCGGCTTCGCGGCCGACTTGCCGGTGGACTTCTCGGCGGACTTCTCGGAGGAGGCGCCGGTGGACTTCGCCGCACCGTTGCTGGCGGACCCGTCGGCCGCGCCGGAGTCTGAACCGGCCTTCGGCTCGGCGGGGGTGGCCGCCGTCGGCGCTGGGGCGGAGGAGGTGCCGGACGCACGGGAATCACCGTCGCCCTCGAGCTCGCGGAAGATCTCAGCCCACTTCCGATCCACCGAATCCGGATCGTCCTTGAACTTGTCGTATATGTCGGCGACCAGCCATTCGTTTCCCGGGAATTCCTCGGCAAGACGGCTGGACGTTAGCTCTGGCACTGTGGATACGCCTCTTCCATTGTGTTGTGTAGTTATCCGGCACAGCTCCGTGCACGTGGATCTTCACCTCGTCCAAGCATAGTGACTTTGTGCACCGTGTCGCCACCGGCCACGGTATCGTGTCAGGGGCCGCTGGCTCAGCGCCCCGCCGCGGCGCGGCAGCTCCGCCGGACCGACCGTGAGCATCCTCACCAGCACTACGAAGGGCGCGGATCCCCGTGAGATTCCTGAACGAACCGATCACCGATCTGACCTACTCCGACGTCTTCCTGGTCCCTTCGCGCTCCCACACCCAGTCCCGGATGAGCGTGGACCTCTCCGCCGAGGATCCCACCGGCTCCACCATCCCGGTGGTGGCCGCGAACATGACCGCCGTCACCGGGCGCCGCATGGTGGAGACCATGGCGCGCCGCGGCGGACTCGGCGTGCTGCCCCAAGACGTCCCACTCGAGGTCATCCGACAGGTCGCCGACTGGGTCAAGTCCTGTCACCCGGTGCTGGAGACCGCCCTGAAGGTCCAGCCCAACGACACGATGCTCGACGTGCTGCACCTCTTGGACAAGCGCAACCACGACGCGGTCTGCGTGGTCGACGACGATCTGCGCCTGGCCGGAGTGGTCACCGCCCAGGACGGACTCGGGGTGGACCGGTTCGCCTCCGTGGCCTCGGTGATGCGGATGCCCCCGCTGCGCGTGGCCGCCGAGGAGGTGCTCACCGACGCCGGTCTGGAGCAGGCCTTCACCGCGATGGACGCGGCCGGGGCCGGCTACGCCCCGGTGACCACCTCCGACGGCACGCTGGTCGGGGTGCTGACCCCGCGGGGAGCGCTGCGCTCCACGCTCTACCGGCCCAACCTCGACGCGGACTCCCGGCTGAAGGTCGCCGCAGCGGTGGGCATCAACGGCGACGTCGCAGGCAAGGCCGAGGCGCTGCTCGGCGCCGGGGTCGACGTGTTGGTGGTCGACACCGCCCACGGGCACCAGCAGAAGATGTTCGAGGCGCTGGGCACGGTGCGCGCTGCTGTGGATGCCTCCGGCCTGCGCGTCCCGATAGTGGCAGGCAACGTGGTCACCGCAGACGGGGTGCGTGAGCTCATCGAAGGCGGCGCCGACATCGCGAAGGTCGGCGTCGGGCCTGGAGCGATGTGCACCACCCGGATGATGACCGCGGTGGGACGCCCGCAGTTCTCCGCGGTGCTCGAATGCGCCGCGGCCGCCCGCGAGCTGGGCAAGCATGTCTGGGCCGACGGAGGAGTGCGCTACCCGCGCGACATCGCCCTGGCACTGGCTGCCGGGGCCTCCCAGGTGATGGTCGGATCCTGGTTCGCCGGGACCTACGAGTCCCCCGGGGACATGCTCACCGGAGTCGACGGACGCCGCTACAAGGAGAGCTTCGGGATGGCCTCCTCGCGCGCCGTGCAGAACCGCTCCGCCGCCGAGAGCGCCTTCGCGCGCGCCCGGAAGTCGATCTTCGAGGAGGGCATCTCCACCTCCCAGATGTACCTGGACCCGGCGAAGCCCGGCGTCGAGGACCTGTTGGACTCGATCACCGCCGGGGTGCGCTCCGCGATGACCTACGCGGGAGCCGACTCGCTGCATGAGTTCCGCCAGCGCGCCGTCGCCGGGGTGCAGTCGGCGGCCGGATACGAGGAGGGCAAGCCGCTTTCCGGTTCCTGGTGACCCAGACTGTAAGCTCTGACATCTCATGGAGCATCGACAACCTGGCCGCGGCCCGCACCCGACCCACGCCCGTCACCTGATCCGCCTGCGGCCCCTGCCCTCGCTGCCGCCCCTCGGCCGGAGGTGGCTGCGCTAAGTGGACCTGTTGCTTCTGGGCCTCGGATTCCTGCTGATCCTGGGCACCGGGTTCTTCGTCGCCGTCGAATTCTCGCTGGTCGCCCTGGACCAGCCCACCGTGGCGCATGCGATCGATCGCGGTGACAAGTCCGCCCCGGCGGTGATGCGCTGCCTGAAGTCGCTTTCCACGCAGCTGTCTTCCTGTCAGCTGGGGATCACCCTGACCACGCTGCTCACCGGCTACGTGGCCGAACCGGCGCTGGGTGCGCTGCTGGCAGGCCCGCTCGACGCGCTCGGTGTGCCCGAGCAGGCGCTCTCCGCGGTCTCGCTGACCCTGGCCCTGATCATCGCGACCATGGTGACCATGATCATCGGCGAGCTGGTCCCGAAGAACCTCGCGATCGCCGAGGCCTACCGCGTGGCCCGGGTGCTGGCCCGCCCGCAGCTGGCGTTCACCGCGGTCTTCCGGCCGCTGATCACCGTGCTCAACGGCTTCTCCAACAAGGTCCTGCATCGCTTCGGACTGGAGGTCAAGGAGGAGCTCTCCGGGGCTCGCACGCCTGAGGAGCTGTCCTCGATGGTGCGCCGCTCGGCCATGCTGGGCACCCTCGAGGAGGGCACCGCCACCTTCCTGGACCGCACCCTGCGCTTCTCCGACCAGACCGCCGCCGACGTGATGACCCCGCGCCCCCGCATGGCCAGCGTCGACGCCGACGCCTCCCTGGAGACGCTGATCGATCTGGCCCGGCAGACCGGGTTCTCCCGCTTCCCGGTCCTGGGCGAGAGCGTCGACGACGTCCGCGGAGTGACCCACGTGAAGAAGGCCGTGGCGGTGCCCCGGGAGAAGCGCCAGGGCCTGGTCGCGGCCACCGTGATGTCCGAGATCACCCGGGTCCCGGAGACCATCCACCTCGATGCGCTGCTCCCGGTGCTGCGCGAGGCCTCGCTGCAGGTGGCCATCGTGGAGGACGAATACGGCGGCACCTCCGGGGTGGTGACCCTGGAGGACCTGATCGAGGAGATCGTCGGCGAGGTCGCCGACGAACATGACCGGATCGCCCCCGGGGTGCTGCAGAGCGCCTCCGGCGACTGGTTCTTCCCCGGGCTGCTGCGCCCCGATGAGATCAACGCCCAGATCCTGGAGCTCTCGATCCCCGAACATCCGGCCTATGAGACCGTCGCCGGGTTCATGCTGCTGACCCTGGGTCGGGTGGCCGGGCCGGGAGACGCCGTGGAGGTCGACGGCGGCAGGCTGGTCGTGGTCGGGGTCGACGGCCGCCGGATCGACCGGCTCTGCTTCAGCCCGGACCCGCAGGCCCGCGACGCCGCGCTGCAGCAGGCGGCCGCCCGGGCCGAGAAGCTGGCCGAGGACCGTGCGGACCATGTCCGCCACGCCCGCGAAAGGGGTGAACGACGATGAACCCCGACCTGATGGGCATCCTCTGGCTGGTGGTCCTGCTCGGCGCCAATGCCTTCTTCGTCGGCGGCGAGTTCGCGGTGATGAGCGCCCGGCGCAGCCAGATCGAGCCCAAGGCCGAGGCTGGGTCCGCCCGGGCCAAGACCGCGCTCTACGCGATGGAACACGTCTCACAGATGCTCGCCATAGCGCAGCTGGGCATCACGGTGTGCTCGCTGCTGATCCTCATGGTCTCCGAGCCGGCGATCCACCACCTGCTCACCGACCCGCTGACCTCTTTGGGGCTGAGCTACACCGCCGCGAGCGTGATCGCCTTCGTCATCGCCCTGGCGCTGGTCTCCTTCCTGCACGTGACCATCGGCGAGATGGTGCCCAAGAACGCCGCGGTCTCTGTGGCGGACCGGGCGGTGCTGCTGCTGGCCCCGCCGCTGGTCTTCCTCTATCGGATCCTGATGCCGCTGATCTGGGTGTTGAACCTCACCGCGAACCTGGTCCTGCGCGCCTTCGGGATCACCCCGCGCGACGAGGTGGTCTCCACCTTCACCTTGGAGGAGATGGAATCGATCGTGGCCGAGTCCAAGCGCGGCGGCACGGTGCGCGACGATGCCGGGATCATCGCCGGCGCCATGCAGTTCAGCGACTACACCGCGGCCGAGGTGATGATCCCGGTGGATGAGGTGATCACGGTGCCAGCGGACGTCACGCCGCGAAAGGTGGAGAAGGCGGTGGGGCGCACCGGGTTCTCTCGCTTCGTCACCGCCGACGACCAGGACGTCTACACCGGCTACGTGCACCTCAAGGACGTGATGAGCCTGCCCGCGGCCGCCTCTGCGGAGCCGATCCCGGTGACCGTGGTGCGTTCCCTGGGCAATATGGGACTGACCGACGAGATCGAGGACTGCCTGGCCCAGATGCAGCGCACCGGGTCGCACCTGGCGCGCGTGATCGACGCCGAGGGCACCACCCGGGGCATCCTGTTCCTCGAAGACGTGCTGGAGGTGCTGGTGGGAGAGATCCATGACGCCACCCAGTCCTGGGACTCCCGCAGGCGGCATACCGTGACCGCCGAGGAGAGCTGAGCCTTCCGGACGGACGGCGCACCACCGGCCTAGTTGAGATTTGTTCTCAACAAAGTCTGGACGTACGCTGTTCTCATCTGCTGGTTCTGCAGCGTCTCCCATGAAGAAGGTACGACCCATGCCTGCCTCCCGTCTGCTTCCCTCCGCCGCCGTCTTGGGCGTCGCGACCCTGCTGCTCAGCGCCTGCGCCGGCTCTGCGGGATCGACCGAGGACGAGGACGCTCGGCAGATCCGAGTGGGACGCTGAGCGTGATCACCTCCACCGACGTCTACGCCGACCTTGTCCAGGAGATCCTCGGCGAGACCGCGGAGGTCACCGCGCTGGTGGACAACCCGGCAGCCGACCCGCACTCCTACGAGGCCACCCCGCAGGATCGACTCACCGTGGACGGCGCCGATGTCGTCGTCGCCAACGGTGGCGGATACGATCCCTTCCTCACCCGACTCGCCGCCACCTCCGGGAAGGAAGATGCGGTGTACCAGCTCATCGAGGGCGATAACGCCCACGTGGAGGCTGAGGATCCCCAGGAGGATTCCTCCGAGGAAGCCCCGGCGGAAGACGCCGAGGACGAACACGCCGAGGACGAACACGCCGAGGACGAACACGCCGAGGACGAACACGCCGAGGATGAGCACGCTGAGGACGAGCACGCCGAGGATGAGCACGCTGAGGAAGACGTCCACGAGGGCCATGACCACGCTGGTGAGGAAGAGTCCGGCGGATTCGTCAACGAGCACATCTGGTACGACCTCGCCGCGATGAGCGACTTCGCCCAGGACTTCAGCGCGCACATGGCAGAGGTCTCCCCGGAGAATGCCGAGCTCTATGCGGACAACGCCGCAGCCCTGGCCGAAGAGATCGACGCCCTGGACGAACGCAACCGCGCCATCGAGGCCGAGGGGATGAGCTTCCTCGCCACCGAGGCCGTCTCGCAGTTCCTGCTCACCGACGCCGGCTTCGAGGACGCCACCGATCAGCAGTTCCTCGCCGCTGTGGAACACGGCGACGACGTCTCGGCCCGGCTCTACCAGCAGGCGCTCAACGCCGCGGCGGACCAGGAGATCGACCTGCTCTCCTACAACCCGCAGACCGAGACCAACCAGTCCGCGCAGATCCGAGAGGCCGCCGAAGGCGCCGACGTCGCCGTCCTGGACTTCAACGAGACCATCCCGGACGAGCACGGCTCCTACCTGGAGTGGATGGAGGCCAACATCGACGCGGTTGAGACCGTGGTCGAGGAGTCGCGTGGCTGAGGCGCCCATGGCTGAGCTTTCCAACCCCGAGAGCCCCAAGACCGGGCCTTCCAGGACCGAGCCCTTCGCAACCGGGCCGCTGGTGCGGCTTCGCGACGCGAGTGTGGGATTCAGCGGTCGCACCCTCTGGGAAGGACTCGACCTCGACCTCGCGCCGGGGGAGTTCCTGGCCGTGCTGGGGCCCAACGGCGCCGGCAAATCCACGTTCCTGAAGGTGCTGCTGGGACTGAACCGACTCACCTCGGGAACGGCCGAGATCGCCGGTGCCCCGGTGCGCCGCGGCAGCAGCCGGGTCGGCTACATCCCGCAGCAGCAGACCATGCCCGAGGAGACCCCGCTGCGCGCCCGAGACATGGTCGCACTGGGTCTGGACGGGCACCGATTCGGCATCCGGCTGCATCCCCGCCGGCTGCGCCGCAGGGTCGATGAGCTTCTCGAGGCAGTGGGCGCCACCGCCTATGCGGACATGCCGGTGGGTCTGCTCTCCGGTGGCGAGCAGCAGCGCCTGCGGGCCGCTCAGGCGCTGGCCTCGAACCCCGCCGTGCTGCTCTGCGACGAGCCGCTGCACTCGCTGGACCTGAACCATCAGCAGGCGGTCACCGAGCTCATCCGCCGCCAGGCCGTGGAGCGCGGTTCCGCGGTGGTCTTCGTGACCCACGAGATCAACCCGGTGATCGAGCACGTGGACCGGGTGCTCTACTTCGCCCGCGGCCAGTACCGGATCGGGACCACCGCCGAGGTGATGCGCTCCGAGGTGCTCTCCGAGCTCTACGGCTCCTCCGTGGACGTCATCGAACACAAGGGCCGGCTGCTGGTCATGTCCACCCTCGACGAGAGCTGCCACTATCACCCCGAGGAGCTGGCGCTGCCATGATGGAGACGCTGACCAGCTCGTTCACCACCGAGGGCTACTGGGAGCTGTTCTCGCTGGTCCGGAACTCGGTGATCACCGCCGGTGTGCTGGGCCTGATGGGTGGCCTGATCGGGGTGTTCATCATGCTGCGCCGAACCGCCCTGGTGGTCCACGGCATCGCCGAGATCTCCTTCGCCGGAGCGGCGCTGGCACTGCTGATCGGGGTAGACGTGGTCGCCGGCTCCGCCATGGGCGCCGTGGCGGCCTCGCTGCTGATCGGGGTGCTCAGCCTCAAGGACCGCGACACCTCCGCGGTGACCGGAGTGCTGATGCCCTTCGGGCTCGGCCTTGGCATCCTCTTCCTCTCGCTCTACCAGGGGCGCAGCGCGAACAAGTTCGGGCTGCTCACCGGACAGATCGTCGGGGTGGACGATATCCAGACCCAGACCCTGGTGGCCGGCGCCGTCGTGATCAGCATCGCGCTGCTGCTGATCTGGCGCCCGCTGATGTTCGCCTCGGTGGACCCGCAGCTGGCCCGGGCCCGCGGGGTCCGGGTCAACCTGCTCTCCATGGTCTTCATGGTGCTGCTGGGCGTCGCGGTCGCGATGTCGGTCCAGGTCGTCGGCGCGCTGCTGGTACTCGCGCTGCTGGTGGTGCCGGCGGCGGCGGCGCTGAAGGTCACGGTGCGGCCCTATCTCGCCGTGCTGCTCTCGATGCTCTTCGCGCTGATCTCCTCGGTGGGCGGGATCATGCTCGCGATCACCGGCACCGTGCCGATCAGCCCCTACATCACCACGATCTCGTTTCTGATCTACGTGGTCTGTGTGCTCATCGGCCGCGGCGGACGCACCCGCCGCCGCGAAGCCGCTGCCGCGCTGACCGCCTGAGGCGGGTCTCCACCGGGCTCGCAGAATCCGCGACGCCTCGAGGTTGACCGGCACGCGAGAAGTTCAGCTGCGCTCAAGGGCTCAGCTGCACCCGAGAGAATCAGCTGCGCGCGATGGCGGCACAGCTGGCGCAGAGTCCGAAGATCTCCAGGGTGTGCCGGACCTCGGTGAAGGCATGCTCCTGCGCGAGTGCGGTCGCCCAGTCCTCGATGGCGGGGGCCTCGAACTCCACGGTCAGGCCGCAGGAGCGGCACACCAGGTGGTGGTGGTGCTCCTCGCGCTCACAGAGCCGGAAGATCGCCTCACCGTCATCGGGGCGCAGCACATCGACGAGTCCTTCTTCTTGATGCGTCTGCAGCACCCGGTACACCGTGGCCAGGGAGACCTTCTCGCCGCGCCCGTCGAGGATCCTATGCAGATCCTGGGCGCTGACGAAGTCATCCAGGGAGTGCAGCGCGGCCCAGACGGCGCGCTTCTGACGCGTGGATCGGCCGCGTGCCGGAGGGGTGGATGTGTTCTCGTTCATGCTCGCTCCAGACTAGCAGTCAGGCTTAGAGTGGATGCATGAGCACAGTCTTCAGCAAGATCATCGCCGGTGAGATCCCAGGTCGCTTCGTGTGGCAGGACGAGACCTGCGTCGGGTTCCTCTCCATCGCGCCGCTGGCCTACGGCCACACCCTGGTGGTGCCGCGGCAGGAGGTGGACAAGTGGACCGAGGCGGAGGGTCAGCTCATGGCGCATCTGTTCCAGGTCGCCCACCGCATCGGCAAGGCCCAGGTCCAGGCCTTCGGCTCCGAGCGGGCCGGACTGAGCATCGCCGGCTTCGAGGTCCCCCACCTGCACCTGCATGTCTGGCCCTCGAACTCCATGGCCGACCACAGCTTCGCCCAGGCTGAGGACGACCCGGACCAGTCTCGGATGGAGGAGTCTGCCGAGAAGCTGCGCGTGGCGCTGCGCCTGATGGGCGATGCCGAGCACGTGCCCGCCGAGCAGGACTGAGCCCCAGGACTCTGCGAGCTCAGCGACTCGAGGTCTTGATCGCCCGGCGGATCCGCTTGACCGAGACGGTCTGCGCGGTGCCCAGCTGCTGGGCGAAGAGGTTCACCCGGAACTCCTCGATCATCCATTTCACCGCAGCAAGCTCGGCGGGCACCGGCAGCTGCGCGGGCACCGCCTCCAGTGCGGCGTCGTACTCATCCTCGAGCTCCTGGACCGTGGCCATGTCCTGGGCGTCCCGGGTCAGGTTCTGTCCGGATTCCAGTCGATCGAGTCGGGTCCTGACTGCCTGCAGGTAGCGCGGCATGTGCTGCAGCTGCGCCTGCCCGGTGGCTGTGACGAAGCCGGGGTAGACCAGCTGCTGCAGCTGGGCGGTCAGATCGCTGCGCGCGGCCTTCAGCGCCGCGGAGCTGACCCGCTCCAGGCGTGAGCCGAGCTCCGTGGAGAGGCTCAGCACCTGGGCCAGCACGTCGGTGAGCCGCAGCACGGTCTCGATCAGCTCGGCCCGGCAGCTCCGGGCGATCACCTCGAACTCCGCCTCGCCGAAGGGCAGCTGCGCGGGCACCAGATGGGCCAGCGCCGCCGTGGTCGCATCGCTGACCAACGACTCCACGGTGCCGTGCGGGGACTGGCTGAATGCCAGCCGCTCCCGGTTGCTCAGATGATCCAGCACATAGCGCTGCGGGGAGGGCAGCACCTCGCGCAGCAGTGCGACGACGCCGGCGCGGTGCACCCGGGACTGCTCGGCGGCCGAGTCCTGGATCGTGTAGGAGACGCCGCTGCTGGCCGGTGCCAGCGCCGGATAACCGGTGATCTGGCGCCCGGAGACCACGGTGGTGATCTCCCGAGGAAGATCCCCGAAGGTCCAGGAGGTCTGCTGCTGCTTGCCTGCGGCGGCCGAGGAGGCGGAGGCCTGCTGCTGCTTGCCGCGGCTCGTCTGGGACCTCGCGTCGGCCCCTGCGGCGGACTGGGCCGCTGGGGGCTGGGAGCGCGCGGCACTCCCGGGGCGTCCCGGCTGCGGCGTCTGCCGTGGCGCATCGGTGTCGCCCTCGGCGGCGAGGCTGCGCCCGATCGCCTGACGGTTCTCCCCGGAGAACCGGACCTGCAGCTCGCGCAGATCGAAGCCGCTGTCCAGGACCCGACCGCGCTCACTGATCACCGCGAAGGTGAACCGCAGGTGCTCCGGCAGCGCGCTGGTGTCGAAGACCTCCGGGTCCAGGACATGTCCCTTCAGCTGCCGCAGCACCGCGGCCAGCGAGCCGGTCAGCGAGTCCACGCCCGGGGTGAAGTCCTGCTCCAGCGCGGTGCGGGCCTTCCCCGCGACGTCGGGGGCCGGGACGAAGTTCTTCCGGACCGGTTTGGGCATATTGCGGATCAGGGCGGTGATCAGCTCGGTGCGCAGCCCGGGGATCAGCCAGTCGAAGCGCTCGGGCTGCAGCTGGTTCAGAAACACCACCGGGACCCGGACCGTGACGCCGTCGGCCGCCGCGGTGGGAGACGTGCCGGACTCGGCGGTGTAGCGGGTGGGGTTGAACTCATACTGCAGCTCAAGGGCCAGCCCGTCATGGTCGAAGTGCTCCGGGTAGGCATCGATGTCGAGCTCTTCTGCGGCCTGGGCCATCAGCTCGACGTCGGTGAGGTCCAGCAGCTCCGGGGTGGCCAGGCGCTGGTTCTTCCACCAGGAGTCGAAGTGCCGCTGCGAGACGATGTTCTCCGGGATCCGGGCCGCGAAGAAGTTGAAGAGCTCCTCGTCGGAGGCGCGCAGGTCCTTGCGGCGGGTGCGGTTCTCGAGCTCGTCGAGCTCCGCGAAGCGCGCCCGGTTGCGCCGGTCGAAGTGGTGTCGGGTGGACCAGTCGCCGTCGACCAGCGCGCGCTGGATGAACAGCTCGCGGCTGTACTCCGGATCGACCTTGGAATAGAGCACCTGCCGGTCCGCGATCACCGGCACCCCGAAGAGGGTGACCTTCTCGGTGGCCACCACCGCGCCCTGGCGAGAGGACCAGCGCGGCTCCGAATGGCTGGTCTTCACCAGGTGCGGGGCGAGCTCCTCCACCCACGCCGGATCGATCTTCGCCACCGAGCGGGCCCAGAGCCGGGAGGTCTCCACGAGTTCGCTGGCCATCACCCAGTCGTGGTTCTTCTTGAACAGGTGCGAGCCGGGGAACACGGCGAAGCGGGTCCCGCGGGCGCCTGATAGTCCCGGGTGCGGGGGTTGTAGAGGCCCACATGGCTGAGCAGGCCGGAGAGCAGCGACTGGTGGATCGCATCGTGCTTGGCCGCAGGATCCACCGTGGGCAGCTTCTTGCCGCGGCGTCCGGAGGAGCCGCGGCGCCCCCCGGAGCCCTTGCCGCTGAACTGGATCTGGTCGGCGATCTCGGTGAGCTGGCCGACCAGCTCCTGCCACTCCCGCACGCGCAGGTAGTTCAGGTGCTCACGGTGGCAGAGCTTGCGGAACTGGTTGCCGGAGAGCTCGGTCTGCTTCTCCTGCAGGTAGCGCCAGAGATTCAGCAGCGCCGAGAAGTCCGAATTCTCATCCTTGAACCGGGAGTGCAGCTCATCGGCCTGAGCCCGCTTCTCCGCCGGACGTTCTCGGGGATCCTGGATGGAGAGGGCGGCGGTGAGCACCGTGACCTCGGGCAGGCAGTCGCGCCGAGCCGCCTCGACCATCATCCGGGCCATCCGCGGGTCCACCGGCAGCTGGGCGAGCATCCGGCCCACCGGGGTCACCGCGCTGGTGCCCGATCGCTTTCCGGTCTGCTGAGGTTTCCGGCCACCGGCTCGGGGCCCGGATTCTGGGTTCAGGCTCAGCGCACCGAGCTCGGTGAGCAGCCGGACGGCGTCGTTGACCGCCTTGGAGTCGGGCTTCTGCACGAAGGGGAAGTCCAGCAGATCCTCGGGGGAGCGGGTGATGCCCATGGAGGACATCTGCAGCAGCACCGAGGCCAGCGAGGTGCGCAGGATCTCGGGGTCGGTGAACGCCGGTCGGGAGTCGAAGTCCTCCTGGGAGTACAGCCGGATCGCGATCCCGTCGCTGGTACGTCCGGAGCGGCCAGAGCGCTGATTCGCGCTGGCCTGGGAGATCGCCTCGATGGGCAGCCGCTGCACCTTCGTGCGCGTGGAGTAGCGCGAGATCCGGGCGGTGCCGGTGTCGATCACGTACTTGATGCCGGGCACGGTCAGCGAGGTCTCGGCCACATTGGTGGCCAGCACGATCCGACGCCGGCCGCCGGGGGAGAAGACCCGCTTCTGCTCGGCCATGGAGAGCCGACCGAAGAGCGGCAGGATCTCTGAGCCGCGCAGCCGTCGGTCCGCTGCGACGGTCTCGGTGAGCGCCTCGGCGGCATCGCGGATCTCGCGCTCCCCGGGGAAGAAGATCAACACGTCGCCGTCGGGTTCCGCGGCGAGCTCCAGCACGGCGTCACTGACCGCGTCCAGCAGGTCCCGCTCCTCCTCGGCGGCCGCCGGAGCCTTGGAACCGACCCTCGTGCCGGTCGGGGCACCGGAGCTCGGGCTCCGCTGAGCGCCGCCCTGAGGGCTGCGCGAGCCGCCATCCTCGGTCTCCCCGAAATGCTCGGACTCATCGAAGTCCTCGAGCTCGGCCTCGGGGTTCACCGGGCGGTAACGGATCTCCACCGGATAGGTGCGTCCGGAGACCTCGATGATCGGCACCTCGGAGGTCTCCCGGGTCCAGTTCTCCGGGTCCGGGCTGAAGTGCCGGGCGAAGCGCTCCGGGTCGATCGTGGCGGAGGTGACGATGACCTTCAGGTCAGGCCGGGAGGGCAGGAGCCGACGCAGGTAGCCCAGGATCACGTCGATGTTGAGGCTTCGCTCGTGAGCCTCATCAATGATGATGGCCGAGTAGCGCTCCAGGTTCGGGTCGCGCTGGATCTCGGCGAGCAGGATGCCGTCGGTCATCAGCTTGACCGCGGTGGACCCGGAGACCTCGGCGTTGAACCGCACCTGATAGCCGATGTCGCGGCCCACCGAGGTGCCCAGCTCCTCGGCCAGGCGCTCGGCCACGGTGCGAGCCGCCAGACGCCGCGGCTGCGTATGCCCGATCATGCCCTGGTGGTGCAGCCCGAGCTCCAGCACCATCTTGGGCAGCTGGGTGGTCTTGCCGGAACCGGTCTCTCCCGCCACGACGATCACCTGATGGTCCGTGAGCGCCCTCAGGATCTGTTCGCGCTCACCGCTGACCGGCAGTGCGGGGGGATAGGCGAGGTCTTCGGCGGACCAGGTCTCACGGCGGGCTGTTCTGGGCTCAGACATAACCCTCCAATACTAGGGTTGATGCGCCGCGCTGGGCGCACCGCTGGAAGGGCACCTCCCGGTGAGACGCTCAGGGCGACTGAACGGCTTCGACGATTAGGCATACCGTCCGGGATATGGGTACTATTATTCTCGCTGCCGGGGAGCGATCGCCGGTTGCGAGACAGGCCCGAAAGGGCCTGAACAGCAGGTATGCGCGAGTGGCGGAATAGGTAGACGCGCTGGCTTCAGGTGCCAGTGCCTTCACGGGCGTGGGGGTTCAAGTCCCCCCTCGCGCACAGTAATTTGAGAAGCACAGCAGGCCCCGCTTCGGATGATCACGATCATCTGAAGCGGGGCCTTTCTGCGTCTCCGTACGGTGGTCCAGGGGGAGCGGTCCGCGTCCACGATCTGTCCACACCCGGGCCGGGGCCCCGGCGTCGAAGAGCTCCACCAGCAAGACCGTGATCGCGGTGGTCGCCGCGGCGGCCCTGTCGGGCGCGGCCGGCTTCGTGGTGGCGAACTCCACGGGCGGCGATGCGGACCAGGGCTCCGTCACCGACTCCGGCAGCACCGCGACCGAGGCCGACGAGTCCGGCGAGGGGGAGGCTGCCACCACGGTCGCCGCCGCAGACATCCCCGGAGAGACCCGCGGATTCGACGACGTCCACACCGAGCAGCCGCTGGCCACCACCGAGTGGCTGGCCGAGCGCCTCGAGGAGGGAGACCTCCACGAGCAGGGCATCGTCCTGCTCGACGTCTCGGAAAACCTGCCGAGCTCGGAGCTCACCCCCTACGCCGAGGCGCACATCCCGCAGGCCCAGTACCTGGAGTGGTCCGAGGAGTTCACCGCATCCAACACCCGTGAGTTCATCTCCGCGGAAGAGTTCACCGAGCTGGGCCAGTCGCTGGGCATCAACGAGGACTCCACGGTGGTCCTCTACGGGGACAACAACAACTGGTTCGCCGCCTACGCCTCCTGGGTGTTCAACCTCTACGGCGTCGAGGACGTGGTGCTGCTCGACGGTGGGCTGCATAAATGGGAGCTCCACGACGAGCGTGAGCTCGTCGAAGAGGTTCCCGCGGTTCCTCCCGGGAACTTCGCGGCCAAGCCGCAGAACCACGACATCCGGGCCTTCCAGCCCGAGGTGCTGGAGATCGCCGAGCGCAACGCCGAGGCCGGCGGTGACGCCGTGGCCGCGGTGAACCTGGTGGACATCCGATCTGCCCAGGAGCACGACGGCGAGGTCGGCGTCGATCCCGACATCTTCCAGGGCGAGGGTGCTGCGGTGTGGGGACACATCCTCGGCTCCGTGAATGTCACCTGGACCCAGATCGTGGACGAGCAGACCGGCGAGTTCCTCCCCGCCGAGGAGATCCGCAGCATCTATGAAGCGGCCGGGGTGGACTTCGAGAACCCGATCATCGCCTACTGCCGGATCGGGGAGCGCGCCTCCCACACCTGGTTCGCGCTGAGCCAGATCCTCGGCGAAGAGGTCAAGGTCTATGACGGCTCCTGGTCGGAATGGGGCAACAGCGTCGGAGTTCCGGTGGCGAACAACTCCGGAGAGCGCGCCGGGCTCTGGGGCCAGTCCGGAGACTGAGCATGCAGGAAGGCAACTTCATGACGATCGACCTCAGAACAGACCGCGAGCTGGGCTGGACCACGGCGGACACCGTCCGTACCACGATCTCCGTGGCCGTCGCGGCGGTGCTGCTGGGCCTGGCCTGGTACCTCGCCGCCACCGACGGGGAGGGGTTGGGCGGTTCCAACGCCGCCCTGATGCTGCTCATCGGAGCCGGACTGGGCATCCTGTTCGAACGCGGCCGGTACTGCTTCTTCTGCGTGTTCCGGGACCTCTTCGAGAAGCGGGACAGTCGGGGGATGTACGCGATCCTGGTCTCCATCGCGGTCGGGATGATCGGCTATGCGATGATCTTCTCCACCCGGATCCCCACACCCACCACCGAGAACGTGCCGAGCGACGCGCATATCGCCCCGGTCTCGCTCGCACTGGTGATCGCCGGGCTGGCCTTCGGGCTGGGCATGGTGATCTCCGGGGGATGTATCGCCGGGCACCTGTACCGCCTCCCGGAGGGGCATCTGCGGTCCATTCCGGCGCTGCTCGGCGTCCTGCTGGGCTTCGGCCTGGGCTTCCTGAGCTGGGACACGATGTACTCCCGGTTCATCCTCGGCGCCCCGGCCACCTGGCTGGCGGCAGGCAACGGATACGCGCTCGCGGTGCTGCTCCAGCTCGGGGTCCTCATCGGCCTGGGAGTCTGGCTGCTGCGCTTCAACCCGCCGGTCCAAGGGCGCGGCGACCGCACGGTGGACGCCACCGAGGTCCGACGCCTCGTGTTCTTCAAGCGCTGGCCGGCGCTGATCACCGGGGTCGGCGTGGGGCTCTTGGCGATTCTGGCCTATTACAAGGACCAGCCGCTGGGGGTCACTCAGCAGATCTCTTCGATGACCCGGACTTCGATGACCGAGGCCGGCTGGATCGGCAGCTTCATGCCCGGGCTCGATGAGCGCCTGGCCGGATGCGTGGCGGTGGTGGTGCACACCATCACCACCAACGGCTGGCTGATCCTCGGGATCGGACTGGCCTCGCTGGCCGTGGCACTGCCGGGGCGCCGCGTGCGGCTCGAGAAGACCACCGCGTTCAACTCGCTCACCGCCCTGGGCGGCGGGGTGCTGCTGGGCTGGGGCGCCATGATCGGACTCGGCTGCACCATCGGGGTCCTGCTCTCCGGGACGCAGGCGCTCGCGCTCTCCGGCTGGGTCTTCGGTGCGGCCGTCGTGGTCTCGGCCGGCCTGGGGTTTCGCTTCGGTCTGCACCGCAGGGCCGCCCCAGGAGTGTTCTGAACCTCCGCGCGGTCTCCGGTGGAGTGGCGGGTCCACCGGGTGGTGGGGGCGTCCCGGTGGGGGAGCCCGCCCTCAGTCGGCCGAGGAGTCCTCGATGCGGCGCCCGCTGTGGTGGCGCAGCGTCTTGCGCGCGGCCTTGGCCTCGGCCTTCTCCGCCTCCAGCTGGCGCTTCACGTCCGAGGCGTAGACGTCGACGTATTCCTGACCCGAGAGGCGCATGATCTGGTACATGATCGCGTCGGCCACCGCGCGCTGGGCGAAGCGATCCTCGCGTTGCCGTAGTAGGACTCGAAGGTCATCGGTTCGCCCACGATCATCCCCACCCGGCCCAGCCGGGGGATGTTCTTCCCGATCGGCTGGACCTTATCGGTGCCGATCAGAGCGATCGGGATCACCGGAGCCTGGGTGTTCAGCGCCAGCCGGGCGATCCCGAGCTTGCCCCGGTAGAGCCGCCCGTCCGGGCTGCGGGTGCCCTCGGGGTAGAGTCCCAGCACCTCGCCGTTGCGCAGCGCCTGCTCCCCGGCGTTGAGCGAATCCTGACTGGCCTTGCCGCCGGAGCGGTCCATCGGGATCTGACCCGAGAGATCGAAGAACTTCCGCATGCCCCACCCATAGGCGCCCTGCTTGCCCCAATAGTCGTCCTTCGCCATGAAATGCACCTGCCGGGGCACCTTCACCGGCATGAACACCGAATCGGAGAAAGACAGATGGTTCGACGCTAGGATCGCCGGACCTTCGCTGGGGATGTTGTGCAGGCCGCGGACCCAGGGACGGAACACCGTGTTGACCACCGGGGCCACGACAAAGTTCTTGGCGACGCTATAGAACGACACGGTGATGGGGGGTCCTTTCAGGCGGCTGAGCTTCGAGACCACTGTAAAGGCAATAGAGTGACGGAATGGACATGTCCGGCTTCGGAGTTTCCGTCTTCCACGGATTCACCTCCACCCCCGCCTCGATGCGCCCGCTCGCCGACGCCCTGCAGCAGGCCGGCTTCACCGTGGACCTTCCGCTGCTGCCCGGTCACGGCACGAGCTGGGAGGACCTGGCCAGCACCCCGCGCTCGCAGATCATGCGCGCCGCGCTGGCCAGCTATGACCGGCTCGCCGCCCGCTGCTCCCGGGTCGCCACCGTGGGCCTCTCCATGGGAGGCTCGCTCGCGCTGCACGTGGCCGCGCACCGTCAGGTCGAGGCGGTCTCGGTGATCAATCCCGGGCTCCGGCTGGCACCGCTGACCGGGCCCAAGGCCTGGGTGCTGGGCAGGATCCGACCCTCGGTGGCCAGCATCGCCGGAGACATCGCCAAGCCCGATGTCGTGGAGGAGGCCTACGCGCAGACCCCGCTGCGCGCCGTCGTCCAGCTGGACCGGCTCTTCGCCCAGGTCCGCCGCGAACTCCCGGAGCTCGCTCGGCGGCAGACCCCGGTGCTGCTCTTCCGCTCGGGCGTGGACAACGTCCTGCCCCCGTCCTCGGCCGCTACGCTGGGCAGGACGCTCTCGGCGGAGCAGCTCGAGGTCGTGGAGCTCACCCGCAGCCAGCATGTGGCCACGCTCGATCACGAGGCGGAGACCATCCACGAGCAGCTGATTGATTTTCTTCACCGGCGGCACCAGGTCGCCGGGCCCCCAGAGAGGATGGCGCCATGAGCTCCTATCGCGACGACGAACCCAGCAGAGTCTTCGGTCGAGGCGGCCGCTCCCGGCCGATGCCAGGCCAGGGCGGTCCCGGCCAGGGTGGCCCGGCTCAGGGCCACCGGGCTCCAGGACCGGGAGTGCCAGGCGGGGGTCCTCGCGACTACCGGGCGGATGACGCCGCCTGGGATGAGATCGACGACTTCGAGCCGCCGAACCCGAAGAACCCGCTCGCCGGGGCCAAGCCCGCCGTGGTACTCGGGGCGGTGCTGAGCATCGGTGCGATCCTGGCGCTGATCGTCGTGCCGTTCCTGCCGCTGAATGCTCCGAGCTGGACCGTGCCCGCCCTGATCGGCGTGGTGCTGGCCGGGCTGGTGATCCTCTTCCTGCAGATGCCGCGCAACCGTTCCGGATCCGGCGACGGCGCACAGGTCTGAGCAGGTTCTCTGCAGGGACACGAATCATTCAGCTACCGTTCAGTAACGGGCTGTGACATCATGATGTGAGATAGCACACACGATGGAGGAGCCCCCGTGAAGGAAATCGCAACACCGCCCGCAGTCGAGGTCCCCGCCGAGCTGAACATCACTGACCTGCTGGAACGTCAGTTCACCGCGGACCCGCAGAACATACTCTTCGGCCGACAGCTCAGCCCCGGCCAGTGGACCGACGTCAGCACCGCCGAGTTCCGGGACCAGGTGATCGCGCTGGCCAAGGGCATCATCGCCTCCGGCGTCGAGGTGGGTGACCGGGTCGCGATCATGGCCCCCACGCGGTACGAGTGGACCCTGCTCGACTTCGCGATCTTCTACGCCGGAGCCGTGACCGTGCCGGTCTACGAGACCTCCTCGCCCTCCCAGGTCGCCTGGATCATCGAGGACGCCGGCGTGAAGCTGCTCGTCGCCGAGACTCCGGCGCACCAGAAGATCGTCGAGCGCGCCGTCGCCCAAGAGAGCCTGACCGGGCTGGTCGGCGTCCACACCATCGAAGGCTCCGGGCTGGATGAGCTCCGCGCCAAGGGCGCCGAGGTGACCCAGGAGCAGGTCGAGTCACGGCGCAACGCCGCCGTCGGGGCCGACCTGGCCACGATCATCTACACCTCCGGGACCACCGGGCGGCCCAAGGGGTGCGAGCTGACCCACTCCAACTTCACCGAGCTCTCGCTCCAGGCGCTGGGCGGCTCGCTGGGTTCCGTGGTCCACAAGGACGCCTCCACGGTGATGTTCATCCCGCTGGCCCACGTCTTCGCCCGCTTCATCTCGGTGCTCGCCGTCGCCGCCGGCTCCCGGGTGGGGCATACCTCCGACATCAAGGAGCTGGTGGACGACCTCGGCACCTTCCGCCCGACCTTCCTGCTGGCCGTGCCGCGGGTATTCGAGAAGATCTACAACGCTGCGATGCTCAAGGCCGAGGGCGACGGCAAGGGAGCCATCTTCGAGAAGGCGGCCAACACCGCCATCGCATGGTCCCGCGCCAAGCAGGAGGGCAAGGTCCCCTTCACCTTGGGGCTCAAGCACACCGTCTTCGACAAGCTGGTCTACTCCAAGCTGCGCGCCAGGATGGGGGGACAGGTCGCCCACGCGGTCTCCGGCGGCTCCCCGCTGGGAGAGCGGCTGGGCCACTTCTTCTACGGCGTGGGCGTGCAGATCCTGGAGGGTTACGGCCTCACCGAGACCACGGCGCCGCTGACCGTGAACACCCCGGAGCTGAGCAAGATCGGCACCGTCGGCGCGCCGCTTCCCGGATGTGCGGTGAAGATCGCCGAGGACGGCGAGATCCTCGGCCGCGGCATCTGCGTCTTCCGCGGCTACCACAACCGGCCCGAGCTGAACCAGGAGATCTTCACCGAGACCGGCTGGTTCCGCACCGGCGACGTCGGCACCCTGGACTCCGACGGCTGCCTCACCATCACCGGTCGCAAGAAGGAGATCCTGGTCACCGCGGCCGGGAAGAACGTCTCGCCGGCCCAGCTGGAGGACCTGATGCGCTCAGACGCGATCGTCTCCCAGGCCGTGGTGGTCGGCGACAACCGGCCCTTCGTCGCGGCGCTGATCACCCTCGATGAGGAGACCCTGCCGCAGTGGCTCGAGCGCAAGGGACTTGACCCCAAGACCCCGATCGCCGAGCTCGCTCAGCACGAGACGATCATCACCCACGTGCAGGCAGTGGTGGACCGGGCCAACGAGTCGGTCTCTCGTGCCGAATCGATCCGGGAGTTCCGGCTGCTGAACACTGATTTCACCATCGAGTCCGGCCACCTCACCCCGTCGATGAAGATCAAGCGCCCGGTGGTGATGAAGGACTTCGCCCAGGAGGTCGAGGCGCTCTACACCGAGGCGGCCGCCAAGAAGGGCTGAGCCGCAGCTCGGGAGTGGATCTCGCCACGGCGCAGATCCGCAGACCTCGCACGAGGAAGAACGACCGGGGAGCCCGGGGGCGCACAGCGCCCCCGGGCTCCGTCCGTCCGCATAATGGACTGCCGCTTCGGCATTAGGCGCGCCCGGGCGCGGCGGACTACCCTGAGAGGGTGACCACGACGCCAGAGCCCAGATCCGACGCCCCGCTGACCGCCCCCGGAGAGATCCTCCATGTAGGGGCCGCAGACTATCCGGGCCTGGACGAGTGGCGTTCGCTGCCGCTGAGCCAGCAGCCGGACTGGCGGGGCCACGAAGACTTCGACTCCGCCTACGCGGAGCTCTCCGCGCACCCGCCGCTGGTCTTCGCCGGAGAGGTCGACAAGCTCAAGCGACGCCTGGCCAAGGTCGCCAACGGTGAGGCCTTCCTGCTCCAGGGCGGGGACTGCGCCGAGACCTTCGACGGCGTCACCGCCGATCGGATCAGCGCCAAGATCAAGACCATCCTCCAGATGGCGGTGGTGCTCACCTACGGCGCCTCGCTGCCGGTGGTGAAGATGGGACGCATGGCCGGGCAGTACGCCAAGCCGCGGTCCTCCGACGTGGAGACCCGCGACGGCGTCACGCTTCCGACCTTCCGCGGCGAGATCGTCAACGGTTTCGAGTTCACCGAGGAGTCCCGGGTTCCTGACCCGAAGCGGATGGTCGCGGCCTACCACAAGTCCGCCGCCACCCTGAACCTGGTCCGGGCCTTCACCGAGGGCGGCTTCGCCGACCTGCGCGCGGTCCAGCAGTGGAACAAGGGGTTCATGCAGAACCCCGCGCACGC
The DNA here is from genome assembly GCF_000582475.1 of Nesterenkonia sp. AN1. Classification (NCBI taxonomy): domain Bacteria; kingdom Bacillati; phylum Actinomycetota; class Actinomycetes; order Micrococcales; family Micrococcaceae; genus Nesterenkonia; species Nesterenkonia sp. AN1. Next base: position 89,323 of record NZ_JEMO01000009.1, on the reverse strand, counting down.
TCGCTACGAGCAGCTCGCCGGAGAGATCGACCGCGCGGTCCGCTTCATGGAGGCCTGCGGCGCTGACTTCGAAGGGCTCAAGCGCACCGAGTTCTACGCCGCCCACGAGGCGCTGCTGCTGGACTACGAGCGCGCGCTGACCCGCATCGACTCCCGCACCGGCAAGCCCTACGTGACCAGTGGCCACTTCGTGTGGATCGGCGAGCGGACCCGTGAGCTCGAGGGCGCACACATGGACTACCTCTCACGGGTGCAGAACCCGGTGGGGGTCAAGCTGGGCCCCAGCACCACCCCGGAGACCGTGCTGCAGATCATCGAGAAGCTGGATCCCGAGCGGGAGCCAGGACGGCTGACCTTCATCGTGCGGATGGGCGCCTCCAACGTCCGGGAGAAGCTCCCGGCGCTGGTCACGGCGGTGCGCGATTCCGGCGCCAAGGTGGTCTGGGTGACCGACCCGATGCACGGCAACACGATCACCGCCGACAACGGCTACAAGACCCGGCGCTTCGACGATATCCTCGACGAGGTCCGCGGCTTCTTCGAGGTCCACCGTTCCTTGGGCACCTACCCCGGTGGGCTGCACGTGGAGATGACCGGCGACGACGTCGCTGAGTGTCTCGGCGGCTCCGACGTGGTCGACGAATCGGCCTTCGATCAGCGCTACGAGTCCCTGGTGGACCCGCGGCTGAACCATAAGCAGTCCCTGGAGCTGGCGTTCCTGGTCGCAGAATCCCTCACCCAGGTGAGATGACGCTGCGCGCCCGGTCCGGTGGCCTGAGGCTGGAACCGCTCAGCCGCACAGCATCCTGACCGGCGGCGGTGCTGGTCCTCAGCCCCCGAGGCTGGGGATCAGCGCACTGCTGACCCCGATCCACCCGGCCAGCAGCACCAGCAGCGCGCCACCGATCATGATCGCGGCGATCATCAGCCAGATCCGGGTGGCGCTGGCGCCGGCGAGCTCCACCGTGGGTCGCTGACGCTCGCGCTTCTCCGTGCGAACCCGCTCCACCGGTCGGCGGGAACCGACGGCGGGCTGGATCCCGGTCACCGGCTCCGCGACGCTGAGCCGGGGCGGTCGCAGCTGCAGACCGCTGGTGGGCACCTCGGTGACCAGCTGGCGATCCTCCTCGGCCAGGCTCGAGGGACGCCCGTGCGCGGCATGACGATGCTCGGCCTGAAGATGTGTGGTCCGCGCATTGCCCAGCGCCGCGTCGATGTCCTCGTCCCAGGGTTCGTGGTCCACGTCCTGGCCCTCGTGCTGCTCCGCTCCGGAACCGTGGGCCGATTCCGGCGCAGCCTCGGTCTCCAGGAAGGTCTCGCTGGAGTCACCGGGAAGCAGGGTGGTGGACCGCTGGCCCGGCGTCCCGGACTCGCGGGGCGACTCCCGCCCGGAGGCGCCCATGGCAGGGATCACCCGGGTCGCGGTGAGCGCGCCGTCGAAGTCGAGCTCGGCGTCGCCGAGCAGGCCGCGGGTCTCACGCAGCATCTTCAGCAGCTCGTCGGCGTTCTTGGGCCGCAGCGCCACCTCGGGACGGGTAGCGATGCTGACCAGGTCGTCGAGCTCGCGCGCGAGGCCGCTGACCTGCGCGGAAGGCACCGGCACGGTGGAGTTCACGTGCTGGTAGGCCACCCGTACGGGGGAGTCCCCGGTGAAGGGCTGCACGCCGGTGAGCATCTCGTAGAGCAGGATGCCGATGGCGTAGATGTCAGCGCGCTCGTCGGCGCCCTCCCCGGAGAGCAGCTCCGGAGAGATATAGGCCACGGTGCCCATCAGGGTGGAGGTTCCGGAGTGATGGGTCGCCGCTCGGGCCAGTCCCAGGTCAGCGAGCTTGATCCGCCCGTCATGGGAGACCAGCACGTTCTCCGGCTTGATGTCGCGGTGGACCAGGCCGGCGCGGTGCGCCGCAGCCAGGCCCTGCAGAATCGAATCCATGTAGGTCAGCGCCAGCCGAGGGGTCATCGCCCCATGCTTGAGCAGCGTGCGCAGCGTCGCGCCGGGGACGTACTCCATCACCAGATAGGCGGTCTCCCGGGCCTGGCCCTGATCCAGGACCTGGACCACATTGGGATGCGCGATCAGCGCAGAGTTCCGCGCCTCCTGCTCGAAGCGGTCCACGACCTTGCGATCCTCGGCCATATGCGGGAACAGCACCTTCAGCGCGACCTCGCGGCCGAGCCGCTGATCCTGCGCGCGGTAGACCGTGGACATGCCGCCACGCGCGATGCGCTCATCGATCACATAGCGGTCATCGATCCTGGAACCAATCCACGGGTCAGTCTGTTCAGAGCTCACAGCCCCAGGGTATCGAACCCGCCCAACTCCGGGTCGCTGCGGCGCGTGTCGGTCCGGGTCGAGCGGGGGTGGGACCTAGACCGTTCGCAGCACCAGGTTCCCGCGAAGCTGGTCGAACTCCTCGAGGACCTCCGCAGAGACGCCGAGCTCGACCAGGTCCTGGGTACGGGCGACGCTGTCACCGGTGAGCTCCTCGATGCTGCGCTCCACCTCCTCCACTGCTCCGGACTCCAGCAGGATGGCGCGCGCCCGGTCCACCTGTGCCTCACTGAGCGCCGGGTCTCCCAGCATCTGGTTCAGCTCCTGGGCCCCGGCCCCGCCGGAGCGGAACAGCCCGTAGGCGATGAGCTCGGTGCGCTTGCCCTCGCGCAGGTCATCGCCGACCGGCTTGCCGGTGGTCTCCGGATCCCCGAAGACCCCGAGCAGATCATCGCGCAGCTGGAAGGCCTCGCCGACCGGCAGCGCCGCCGCGGCGAAGGCGCGGCACAGCTGGTCCGAGCCGCCGGCCAGCGCCGCGCCGAGGACCACCGGGTACTCGGTGGAGTACTTGGCCGCCTTATAGCGCAGCACCCCGCGGGCGCGGGCGACCGCCTCGGCCTCGGTCTCAGCCGGAGTGCGCACCTCTTCGAGCACATCGAGGTACTGCCCGGTGATGACCTCGGTGTGCATCCGGTGGAAGCTCCGCGCGGCCAAGGTATTGCTCACCAGCCCGTCCTGGGCTGCGGTGCTCTGGGCGAGGAAGAACGCCTCCGAGGCCCAGGCCAGCGAGAGGTCCCCGGAGAGGATCGCGCCGGTAGTGCCGAAGTGGCCGCAGTCTCCGGCGAAGCCGGACTCCCGATGCAGCTGTTCGAACCCGATGTGCGCGCTGGGCCGTCCGCGCCGGGTGGCAGACCGGTCGATGACGTCGTCGTGGACCAGCGCGGCCGCCTGGAAGAGCTCCAGCGCCACACCCAGCTCGACGACGGCCTCGCCGCGCCCGCCGGCTGCCTGCCAGCCCAGCCGGGCCAGCGCGGGGCGCATCTTCTTGCCGCCCCGGGTCAGCGTCATCAGCGCGGTCACCAGGGGCACCGCGTGCTCGGAGACTGCGTGGACCTCTGCGTGACGGGCCTGGAGGAAGCCGGCGCACCTGGTGTTGACCTCGCTGATGAATTCTTCGCGCTTCATGGCGGATAGCCTATCGGTATGGCACCGTCTCGACCGGCTGATTCACGCGTCCTCGCGCATGTGGACATGGATGCCTATTACGTGGAGGTCGAGCTGCTCAGCAGGCCCGAGCTGCGCGGACGCAAGATCATCGTGGCGCAGGACTCGGGACGCTCCGTGGTGCTCTCGGCCTCCTATGAGGCTCGGGCAGACGGGGTGCGTTCCGCGATGCCGCTGGCCCGGGCGCGGCAGGCCAGCCCCGACGCCGTCGTGATCCCGCCCAGCATGGAGCTCTACCGCGAGTTCTCCCGGCGCATCATGGCCTACTTCGACACGATCACCGACTCGGTGGAGCAGCTCAGCGTGGACGAAGCCTTCCTGGATCTCACCGGGTCTCGCCGACGGCTCGGCGGACCCGAGCAGATCGGAGCGAAGATCCGCCGCGAGATCCGCGAGGAGTTCGCCCTGCCGGCCACGGTGGGGATCGCTGACCGCAAGTTCATCGCCAAGATCGCCTCCACCCGCGCGAAGCCGGACGGACTGCTGCTGGTCCCGCCACAACGCCGGCTGGAGTTCCTGCACGGTCTGCCGGTCACCGCGATGTGGGGTGTCGGGGCAAAGACCGCCGAGTCCCTGAAGGCCTTCGGGATCACCACGGTGCTGCAGCTCGCGCAGACCCCGGAGCCCGCGCTGCGCCGGCGATTCGGGGTCACCGGCACGGCGCTGCACCGACTGGCCTGGGGAGAGGACGCCCGCGAGGTCCAACCGCACCGGATCGAGAAGTCCATCGGCGCCGAGGAGACCTTCGCGGTGGACGTGGAGGATGAGGCGACGCTGCGAGCCGAGCTGCTGCGGCTCAGCCATCGGGTCGCCGCACGCCTGCGCGAGTCGGGAGTCTCCGCGGAGGGCATCAGCCTGAAGCTTCGCTACAGCGACTTCGAGACGCTGACCCGGTCCTCCACGCTCTCCCACCCGACGCATTCGGCGCTGGCCATCTACTCCCGGGTGCTCGGGCTGCTGGAGCGGCTGGGGCAGCGGGCCCAGTCGGTGCGGCTGGTGGGGATCCGGGCCGAGAGACTGGTGGATGAGGGCGGCTCGCTGCAGCTGAGCTTCGACCGCACCGAGACGAACTGGCTCGACGCCGAGACCGCGCTCGACGCCATCGCGAAGAAGTTTCCACAGGTCCAGACGGCTCCGGCCGCGCTGCTGCGACCCCGCCGCGAGGATCCAGGACTGGAGAGTTCCTGAGTGTCAGCCCTGAGATCACCGCAGTCCTGACATCGGGCTAGGTCTGGGGTGCCGAAACCGCTAGACTATACACCCAGGCGTATCCGCATCTTCCATCACGCCACACGACGACCGCGAGGAGCTTCACGATGCCACTGTCGGAGCGTGAACAGCGCATGCTCAAGCAGCTCGAAGAACAGCTGCAGTCGGAGGATCCGAGCTTCGCCAGCTCCATGCAGGACTCCCCGAGCGGAACGCTCAACGTGCGCAACATCGTGCTTGGCGCTCTGGTCGCGGTCCTCGGCATCGTCGTGCTTCTGCTGAGCATCTACAACCAGTGGATACCCGTGGGTGTGATCGGCTTCCTGATCATGGGCGCAGGCGTCTACTACGCCACCACCGGAGGCACCTCCGGGAACTCCCGCGGCAACGGTTCCGGCGGCAATGGCGGCAACGGTGGAGGGGGAGGCGGCGGCGGACCCCGCAGCTCCACTCCGAGCCCGTCCGGGAACTTCATGACCGGACTCGAGCAGCGCTGGGAAGAACGACGCCGGCAGGACTGACCCGCCAGGCACCACTAGAGCTTCGAAAGGCCCCTCTTCGGAGGGGCCTTTTTTCATGCCCGGCCACCGCCCCGGCTCCTACCACCGCAGGATCGCCACCACCCTCCAGCCCAGGCCCCCACTTCCCACCACCTGGGCGCCCCACACTCCTCCACGGGGAGCGCAGCCGGTCATGACGTCCGAAGGCCACCGCCGCTGCAGCCCCGGAATTCCGGGCTTCTCGGTCCCGACCGGAGCATCCTGCCCAGGTCTCGAGCTCCCGCTGGATCCACCCGGCAGCGGCCGGTTTCGTCGAGCCCCTCCACCGCCCTCCACCTGCAGCTCAGCATCATTTCTCCAGCTCAGAAGGTCAGTAACGGCTCCACGCAACAGTTTTCGGTCGCGGCGCGGCAAATTCTGGTTGCAAGTGGGGGGAAGTGGGGTAAAGTGGAGCTCGGTAGAGGGAGAAGGAATGATTCTCCTCAACAAGTGAGGTGGTGAGTGTCCTTTGTTCCTGGGCACATACACGCCTCGCATGGATGAGAAGGCTCGCCTGATCCTTCCCGCGAAGTACCGCGAGGAACTGGCCAACGGCCTGGTCCTCACTCGTGGGCAGGAACGCTGCATCTATGTGTTCAGCACGGAAGAGTTCAAGAACGTGCACCACCAGATGCGGCAGGCTCCTCTGACCTCACGCCAGGCACGCGACTACATCCGCGTATTCCTCTCCGGAGCCTCTGATGAGATTCCGGACAAGCAGGGCAGGATCACGGTCCCCGCCGCGCTTCGGGAGTACGCCGGGCTGGACCGCGATGTCACGGTCATCGGAGCGGGAGACCGCGCCGAGATCTGGGACACCACGGCCTGGAACGAATACCTGGAGGCGAAGGAGTCGGAGTTCTCATCCACCGATGGGGAAGCCATTCCCGGCCTCTTCTGAGCACCGAAGCCGTTCGACACGACACGCCGAACGAAAAAGTACGACAAGTGAAGACGGTTCGAACACTTCAAGGGGATCCTTGGGTGAGTTCTTCCGCCGCCCCGCCGCATTCCTGACTTATCTTCCCCGATGTCAGGCAGCAGGTCGGAGCGGAGGAGGAGCTGGTCCAAGGATCCTTTCCCATGACGGAGGCAGTATGGCGCAACGAGAGACGGCAGACCGGCACGTGCCGGTGATGCGAGATCGCTGCATCAGGCTGCTGTCCCTCGGAGTGGACAACATCCGAGCCGCGGGCCACCGGCCCGTGGTCATCGACGCCACCTTGGGCATGGGCGGCCACGCCGAAGCCATGCTTGCGGCCGACGCCGAGGTCCTCGTGCTGGGCCTTGACCGGGACCCCGAGGCGCATGCCCTGGCGGCTCAGCGTCTGCGCTCCTACGGCGACCGCTTTCGCGGCATCCACACGGTCTATGACCGGGTGGACGAGGTCGCCGCCGAGGAGCTGGCCGAGGATCAGCGAGTGGCCGGCGTCCTGCTGGACCTCGGTGTGTCCTCCCTGCAGCTGGACGAGGCCTCCCGCGGCTTCGCCTACTCCTACGATGCCCCGCTGGACATGCGCATGGACGCCTCGGAGGATTCCCCCGATGAATCGGTGGCGGAGCTGCTCGCCCGGATCGAGGTCGGCGAGCTGAAGCGGATCCTGCGCGAATACGGCGAAGAGCGCTTCGCCGGGCGCATCGCCAGCTCCATCGTCGCCCGCCGCGAGGACCGGCCCTTCACCACGACGGCGGACCTCGCCTCCGTGGTGGACAAAGCGGTCCCGGCAGCATCGAAGCGCACCGGGGGACACCCCGCCAAACGGACCTTCCAGGCCCTGCGCATCGCGGTCAACGCCGAGCTTGAGGTCCTGCAGCGCACGATCCCCAATGCCCTGGACGCCGTGGCGCCGGGCGGCCGGATCGTGGCGATGAGCTACCACTCGCTGGAGGACCGCATCGTCAAGCAGGCCTTCGCCCGACGCACCAAGTCCTCGGCGCCTGCGGGCCTGCCGGTTGAGCTCGAAGAGCATAAGCCGACCTTCAGATCCCTCACCCGGGGGGCCGAGCTGCCCGATGAGTCAGAGATCGCCGAGAACCCCCGTGCCGCGTCAGCGAAGCTGCGTGCAGTCGAGAAGCTGACCGACTCCAGGAGAACCGCCGTATGAGCGCAGAAGCCCAGCCCCTCGCCCCCGCACCTCGGGGACCCCTGGCCCGCAGTCGCTCCATCCCCGGAGGCGCCGAGGACGCCGCCTCGGCACGGACTTCTCCGATGCTGCGCGCCCTGCCCAAGCTCCGGCAGCGGCAGAAGGGTCTCATCGGCGGGATCATCGCCCTGCTGGCGCTGGCCCTGACGATCGTGCTCGCGGTGAACATCCATATGGCCAACTCGCAGTACACCGTCGTGGAGCTGCAGAACCAGCATCTCGCCCTGGTCCAGTCGAACCAGGCGCTGACCGAAGAGGTCCAGCACCTGCAGTCCCCGCAGGCGCTCTCCAACACCGCGGTCGGACTGGGCATGGTCATGCCCGCCGAGGCGGCCGCGCTCGAGCTCAGCGACGGGGAGGTCATCGGCACGGCCGAGGCGGCCGACAGCGGCGACCGCCCCTCCAGCTTCGTGGCCGCCCCCGCAGTGCCCGGAGCCGACGCCGCCGCGCCCCTGAACGTCTCCGAGTCGGTGACCGGCGCGCCCTCAGGCATTCTCGGCGCAGGCGCGTTGAACACGCTCATCGAGACCCCCAGTGGGCAGAATGGGCAGGAGACATCCGCAGGGACGCAAGACCAGTTCAGCCCCACTGAGCTCAACGGCGGGACCATACCGGCGCCCTCATTCGACTGATCGACCTGTTGGGAGAACGCTGACGCCATGGCAGCCGCTCAGAAGAAACGCGCAGAACGGGTCCTCTCGTTCCGGATGCGCATCGGACTCACCCTGATCCTGGTGATGCTGCTCCTGCTCGGAGGACGTCTGTTCCACGTGCAGGGCCTCGATCCGGCAGGAAACGCCGAGGCGGCCGTCTCCGAACGGCTGCGCAGCGTTCCGCTGCCCGCTCACCGTGGGGACATCCTCGACTCCGAAGGCCGGGTGCTCGCCACCTCGGTGAACCGCTATGACCTGGTCGTGGACCAGGCGGTGGTGGAGGACTTCGAGCGCAGCGACGAGGCCACCGGGCTGCGCGAGGAGGTCACGGTGCGCACCGGCATCGCCGAGCTCGGCGAGGTGCTGGATCGCAGCACCGAAGAGCTCACCGAGCGCATCGTGGGCGAGAGCCGCTACTCGGTGGTGGCTCGGTCCCTGACGCCCGAGCAGAGCGAGCAGGCCCTGGAGATCGGTCTCCCCGGCCTCTACGCCGAGCCGGTGTCCGAGCGCAGCTACCCCTCGGGAGCGGTGGCGGGCTCGATCATCGGCTTCATGGGCGCCGACGGGCCGCTGGAAGGGATCGAAGCCGCCCAGGATGAGGCGCTCAGCGGGATCGACGGGGAACGGATCTACGAGGTCGGCGGCGACGGCGTGCGGATCCCGGTGGCCACCTATGAGGAGCTGCCGGCCGAGGACGGACAGGACGTGCGCCTGACCGTCGATCAGGACCTGCAGTGGTTCGCCCAAGAATCGATCGCGAAGAAGGCCAACCAGTACAACGCCGCCTGGGGCAACGCCACTGTCCTGGACCTCACCACCGGGGAGATCCTGGCCATGGCCGATTCCGAGACGGTCGACCCGGCCGAGCCGGGGGAGACCGACGAGCTCTTCCGCCGGCCGCTCGCGCTGACCCAGGACTTCGAGCCCGGCTCCACCGGCAAGGCCATCACCTTCGCGATGGCGCTGGAGGAGGGCACGCTGAACCCCACCGACGGCTTCACCGTGGACAACCGCTACGAGGTCGACGGGCAGACCATCAGCGACGCCACTCGCCACCCCACCTTAGACATGACGGCCGCGGGCATCTTCGCCCGCTCCTACAACACCGGCACGGTGATGATCGGCGGCGAGATCCCGGAGGAGACCCGCTATGACTACATGCGCCGGGTCGGCCTCGGCGAACCCCTCGACATCGGGCTCGGCACTGAGGCGAACTCGGTCCTGCGTCCGCCCGAGGAGTGGGATGCCCGCCAGCACCTGACCACCCAGTTCGGCCAGGGCTACACCACCTCGGTGCTGCATAATCTGCAGGCCTTCCAGACCATGACCAACGGCGGAGTCGACGTCCCGCTGCGCCTGATCGACGCCTATGTCGATGCCGACGGCACCGAGCACCCGGTCCAGACCGAACCGGGCGAGCGGGTGTTCTCCGAGGAGACCTCCGAGGAGATGCTCCGGATGTTCGAAGGCGTGGTGGACTACGGCACCGGCACCGAGGCCGCCGTCTCGGGGTACCGCGTGGGCGGCAAGTCCGGCATCGCGGAGGCTGCCGGCGCAGGCGGAGGATTCGACGGTCACACCCAGTCCTTCATCGGCATGGCTCCCTTGGACGACCCGCAGTACCTGGTCTCCGTGACCGTGCACCGCCCGGAGGGCTACTGGCGAGACTGGGAGGTCACCGACACGTTCCGTGAGATCATGTCCTACGTGCTTAGCAGTTATGACCAGGCGCCCAGCGGGGCGAAGAGCGATGCCTATGACGGCTTCGAAGGCGAGAACCAGGATCAGCCCTGGTGAGCGCGGCAGCAACAGGACTCAGCGTTGCGGCCCAGGACCGAGTGTTCCGGCCGCACACGGTGCTCGGAACCAGTGTGGAGCAGCTTGTCGCCGAGCTCGCCAGCACCGGCTATGACCCGCTCGTGACTCCCGTGGGTCGGGCCGCGAGCGAGGTCCGGCTCACCGGTGCCGCCATGGACCCCAAGGCCGTGGGGCCCGGTGACCTCTTCGTCGCCGTCTCCGGCTCGCGCGCCCACGGGGCGGACTACGTGATGACCGCGCTCGAGTGCGGCGCGGCAGCGATCCTCACCGACGTCGCCGGGGCCGAGAAGGTCCGTGAGCGCGTGGGATATCGCATCCCGGTCATCGAGGTGCGCCGCGTGCGCGAAGCCGCGGGCCCCTCGGCGGCGCTGATCTACGGCAACACCGCTACCTCGGGACCGGCGCTGTTCGGGGTCACCGGCACCAACGGCAAGACCACCACCACCTACTTCCTGCGCTCGTTGCTGGATACTCTGCTGGCGCCGCACCAGCGCGCCACCGGCCTGATCGGGACCATCGAGATCGCCTCCGGCGAGGCGAGGATCCCCTCGAAGATGACCACCCCGGAGGCCGTGCAGCTGCACAGCCTGATGGCGCTCTTCCGCGAAGCCGACGTGGCCGCCGCGGCGATGGAGGTGTCCTCCCACGCGATCTCCTACGAGCGCGTCTCGGGACTCTTCTACGCCGTGGCCGGTTTCACCAACCTGACCCAGGACCACCTGGATCTGCATGGCTCGATGGAGGAGTACTTCGCCGCGAAGGCGGCGCTGTTCGCCCGCCGCCGCACGCGCAGCAGCGTGGTCATCGTGGATGACCCCTGGGGCTGGCGGATGGCCCAGACCGCCACCGGCCACGTCGTGACGCTGGCCACCGATGAGACCCCCGACCCGGCCGCGGACTGGAGCGTCACCGAGGTCACCCCGCACCTGCTCGGCAGCGCCTTCACGCTGCACAACCGGCACACCGGGGAGAGCATCCGCTCCCGCACCGGTCTGCCGGGCCGGTTCAACGTGGCCAACGCGGCCCTGGCCGCCGTGATGGTGCTCACCGCTGACGAGAGCACCGCGCTCGGCGTCAGCCGGGAGGAGATCATCGCAGCGCTGGAACAGGCCGATCCCTTCACGATCAGCGTCCCTGGCCGGATGCAGGTGATCGGCACCGCCCCCGCCGCCATCGTGGACTTCGCGCACAACCCCGACGCCATGATCCGCACCCTTCAGGCCGCCGCGAGCACCTCAGAGGGCAAGACCATCCTGGTGATCGGCGCCGCGGGGGAGCGCGACAGCGCCAAACGCCCCTTGATGGGCGCGATCGCCGTGCGCATGGCGGATCACGTGATCATCAGCGACGACGACCCCCACGGCGAGGACCCCGCCCAGATCCGCGCCGGGCTCCTGGAGGGCGCCCGCGAGGCCCTGGCCACAGAGGACCTGGACACCACGCTGGAGGAGATCTCGCCACGCCTCGACGCGATCGTCCGCGCCGTCGAGGTCGCAGAGCCCGAGGACACGATCATCCTGGCGGGCCGCGGACACGAGGTCCACCAGGACTTCGCCGGGACGAAACACCCGATCGATGACCGGGTGGAACTGGCCCGGGCGCTGCGCCGACGGGGATTCCCCACCGCAGAGGACGCTCCGCAGACGGACCCCGATCCGGACGCCAGGCAGACCCACAGAACTTCCACCGCAGAAGGAGGCGACCAGGCATGATCGAGCTTTCAGCCGCAGAGATCGCCGAGATCACCGCAGGGACCCTGTACGGGGTCCCGGACCCCTCGACCCGGCGCGTGCGACACGCAGACACCGACTCCCGCAGCATGGCCGCGGACTCGATGTTCATCGCCAAGCGGGGGAGACCACCGACGGTCACCACTTCATCGATGCGGCCCTCGCCGCCGGGGCCACGCTCGTGCTGGCCCAGCGCGCGACCCAGGCCCCGGATGGTGCGGCGCACCCCAGCGTGGTCGTGCCCGACGTGGTCAGCGCCATGGGCCAGATCGCCGCGGCGATCCTGGACCGGGTGCGCGCCCACTCGGAGACCACCGTCATCGGCATCACCGGATCCGCCGGCAAGACCACCACCAAGGACCTGCTGAAGTCGATCCTCGAGCCCGAGGGCCCCACCGTCGCGCCGCAGGGCTCCTATAACGGTGAGGTCGGCGTGCCGCTGACCATCTTCACCGCCGAGCTTCAGACCCGGTACCTCGTCGTGGAGATGGGCGCCGACGCGCCCGGCAACATCCGGGATCTCGCGCAGATGGTCCGCCCTGACATCGGGGCGGTGCTGATGGTCGGTTCCGCCCATGCCGGCAAGTTCGGCGGCGCGGACAAGATCGCCGCCGTCAAGGCTGAGCTGGTCGAGGAGATCGGCGCCGACGGCGCGTGGTGCTCAACCGCGACGACTCCCAGGTCGCCTCCATGGCACAGTCCGCCACGGCTCCGATCACCTGGTTCAGCGAAGCCACCGGTCAGTCCCCGGAGAACGAGACCGCCCCGGGAGTCGGCCTCGACCAGGCCGTCCCGGATCAGGTGCGCGCGGTGAACCTGAGCCTCGACGAGGCCGGTCACCCGCGGTTCCAGCTGCGATTCACCGAGTCTGGCGAGGAGTTCCCGGTGGTCTCTGGACTCACCGGGGCCCACCATGTCTCCAACCTGCTTGCCGCGGCGGCCTGCGCGCTGCGCGCCGGCGTCGCTCCGGCGGCCATCGCGCAGCGGCTGGATGGGCTCGGCCCGGCGAGCCGATGGCGAATGGAACGCACCGAGCGCGCCGACGGCGTCACCGTGATCAACGACGCCTACAACGCCAATCCCGAGTCCATGCGCGAGGCGCTGCGCACCCTGGCGATGCTCACCCGGCCCGGCCAGGGCAGCCCGTCACGCCGCTCGGTGGCTGTGCTCGGCGCGATGCTCGAGCTCGGCGACGTCTCCATCCCCAAGCACACCCAGCTGGGCGAGACCGTGGTGCGGCTGAACATCGACAAGACGCTGGTCGTCGCGATCTGGCCTACCCGCTCTACCGCGGGGCCATCGCCGAGGGCAGCTGGGGGTCTGAGGTGCACTGGGTCGCCACGGTCGAGGAGGCCGAGGCCTACCTGGATCAGGAGCTCGCTCCCGGGGACATCGTGCTGTTCAAATCCTCCAACAGCGCAGGGCTTAGACTCCTGGGTGACAAGATCGCCGCAAAGGAAGGGGCCCAGTGATTGCTGTAGTCATCGGTGCCGTCTTCGGCCTGGGACTCACCCTCGTCGGGACGCCGTTGTTCATCCGCTTCCTGGTGAAGCGCGGATACGGCCAGTTCATCCGAGACGACGGCCCCACCACCCACCATGTGAAGCGCGGCACCCCCACGATGGGCGGCGCGGTGATCATGATCGCCGTGGTCGCCGCCTATCTGCTGACCCATGGGCTGATGCTGATCACCGGCGACGGCGGCGGCCCCACGGCCTCCGGACTGCTCCTGCTGCTGCTGATGATCGGTATGGGACTGGTCGGCTTCGCCGACGACTTCGCGAAGATCAGCAAGAAGCAGTCGCTGGGCCTGACTCCCTGGCGCAAGATCGCCGGGCTGGTCACCGTCGGAGTGCTCTTCGCCGTGCTGGCGCTGAACTTCCCCGATGCCGACGGACTGACGCCTGCCTCCACGAACATCTCCTTCGTCCGCGAGACCGTGCTGGATCTGGCCTTCGCCGGACCGGTCATCGGCATGATCCTCTTCGTCATCTGGGCGAACCTGATCGTCACGGCGACCACCAACGGAGTGAACCTCACCGACGGCCTGGACGGGCTCGCCACCGCGGCCACCGCGATGGTCACTGCCGCCTACACGATCATCTCCATCTGGCAGGTCAACCAGGCCTGCGGCAGCGGCAGCGCCGTGGAGAGCGTCTGCTACCAGGTGCGTGACCCGATGGACATGGCCATGATCGCCGCGATCATCACCGGCGCGCTGATCGGCTTCCTCTGGTGGAACACCTCACCGGCGAAGATCTTCATGGGCGACACCGGATCCCTCGCGCTGGGCGGCGCTCTGGCCGGTTTCGCGATCCTGACCCACACCCAGCTGCTCTTCGTGATCCTCGGCGGCCTCTTCGTGCTGATCACCCTCTCCGTGATCATCCAGGTCGGCTACTTCAAGCTCTCCGGCGGCAAGCGGGTGTTCCTGATGGCCCCGCTGCAGCACCACTTCGAGCTCAAGGGCTGGGCGGAGGTCACCGTGGTGGTGAGATTCTGGATCATCGGCGCCCTCGCCGTAGGCATCGGTCTGGCGCTCTTCTACGGGGAATGGGTGATCACCCAGTGACCGCCCAGGATGCTGGACGGCCCCAAGACCCTGCCCGGCCCCAGGCCTCTCGGCAGCCGCAGACCCGTCCCGAGCTTCGCGGCTGGGACGGTCCCTGGACGGGACTGCGTGCGCTGGTCACCGGGCTGGGCGTCTCCGGATTCGCCGCCGCCGACACCTTGGCGGAGCTGGGCGCGCGCGTCGTCGTCGTCGACGGCACCGACACAGCCAAGACCCGGCGCGACGCCGAGACGTTGCGGCTGGTCGGTGTGCAGCAGGTCCTGCTCGGTCCCGAGCACCTCTCCGGGCTGCCGCTGGTCGACGGCGAGCTGCCCGAGATCCTAGTCACCTCCCCGGGGTGGCGGCCCGACTCCGCGCTGATCCGTGCTGCCCGCGCCGCCCAGATCCCGGTCCTCTCCGAGGTGGAGCTGGCCTGGCGGCTGGGCGCCCGCCCGGGCGCCCGGGCGCCGAAGTGGCTCGTGGTCACCGGCACCAACGGCAAGACCACCACTGTGACCCTGCTGGAATCCATGCTGATCGCCGATGGACAGCGTGCCATCGCCTGCGGCAACATCGGCGTGCCGGTGCTCGACGCGATCCGTGACCCGCAGGGCTATGACTCCCTGGCTGTGGAGCTCTCCAGCTTCCAGCTCGAATACACCGAGCTGCTCTCTCCGGTGGCTTCGGCAGTGCTCAACATCGCCGAGGACCACGTGGACTGGCACGGCAGCTTCGAGGCCTACCGTGCGGCCAAGGCGAAGATCTATGAGAACACCGAACTGGCCTGCGTCTACAACGCCGACCAGCAGACCACCGAGGACATGGTCGCCGAGGCCGACGTCCAGGAGGGCTGCCGCGCGATCGGCTTCACCACCGGCTCGCCCGGGCTCTCGATGCTCGGGGTGGTCGAGAACCTGCTGGTGGACCGCGCGTTCCTCGAAGACCGGGCGCACCAGGCGCTGGAGCTCGCGGGGCTCGAGGACTTCGGGCCGCTCGCCCCGCAGCACCTGATCGCCAATACGCTGGCCGCCGCCGCCCTGGCCCGCGCCGCCGGGGCCGCGCCGGAGGCGATCCGTGCCGCGGTGCAGGGCTATGAGGCCGGGGACCACCGGATCCAGCCGGTGGCCAAGGCCGACGACGTGCTCTGGATCAACGACTCCAAGGCCACCAACCCGCATGCCGCGGCCGCCTCGCTGCGCAGCTTCACCGATGTCATCTGGATCGCCGGGGGACTGCCCAAGGGGGTGCTCTACGACGAGCTCATCGCCGAGGTGGCGCCCCGGCTGCGTCGGGTGATCCTCATCGGCACAGACTCCTCCCAGCTGAGGTCCAGCCTCGAGCGACACGCGCCGGGAGTCCCGGTGATCGGTGGACGCCTGCGGGAGGATGAGAGCCGCAGCGCGGTGGACGCGTCGCTGGCGGACGAGGACGGGGCGCGCGCCATGCGGGCCGCCGTGGCCGAAGCCGCCAAGGCGCTCGCCCCGCACCACACGGTGCTGATGGCTCCCGCCGCCGCCTCGATGGATCAGTTCGCCTCCTACGCAGCCCGCGGGGAAGCATTCATCGAAGCAGTCACCGAGCTGATGACCGATTGATCGCAGAGGTGGAGCCCGGCAGGGAACCCACCAGGAGGAGGACTTGATGGACAAGCGGAGACCTCGAGTCCCAGCCTCCCCCGAACAGCGCAGGTCTCAGCTGCGTGCCGTGGAGGATCCGACCGACCCCGCACAGGAGCGGCCCGCCCAGCGGCGCGCCTCCCAGGATCGTGCCTCCCAGGATCGTCCGGCCCGGGAGCCGGAGGCCCGCGAGGCACAGCCCCGGGAGTCTGAGCCCCGGGAGGCCGAGGACTCCGACGGCGCCGCAGGTCGGCGCTGGAAGGCGGAGCGGACCAGCTCCCGGCAGAACCGGGTCCAGCGCTTCTGGAGCTTCCTGGAGATCGGGAACCCCTACACCACCTTCTGGCTGGTGCTCGGCTCCACGCTCGCGCTCTCGGTCATCGGGCTGACCTTCGTGCTGTCCTCGACCTCGGTGGACCCCACCGGGGGAGCCTTCACCACAGTCTCCCGGCAGGCCACCTGGGCCGCCATCGGGCTCGCCGGCATGTTCGTCATGATGATCCTGCCCACCCGATGGCTGCGCGCCGTCGGCTGGTTCCTGATGCTGCTTTCAGCGGTCCTGCTCGCCCTGGTGGCGTTCACCCCGCTGGGCTATACCGGCGGCGGTTCCACGAACTGGCTCCGGATCGGACCGGTCCAGGGACAGCCCTCTGAGGTCGCCAAGCTGGGCCTGGTGATGTGGGGCGCGGCCGTGCTGGCCAAGAAGGGCAGGCTGCTCTCTCAGTTCGTGCACTGGGTCACCCCGTTCGTGGCCCCCGGCGCGCTCTCCGTGCTCGTCCTGGTGCTGGCCGGCGGTGATCTGGGCACCAGCCTGATCATCATCCTGATCGTCGGCACGCTGCTCTTCGCCGCCGGGGTCGCCATGCGCTACTTCGTGATCGCCGCCAGCCTCGCCGCGGTGATGGTCGCACTGCTGATGCTGGTGACCCCCTACCGCATGATGCGCGTCTGGGCCTGGCTCGGGGTCAACTGCGACCACCCCACCGACCCCTGCCACCAGATGCAGCAGGGCTACTACGCCCTGGCCTCGGGCGGCTTCTGGGGCGTCGGCCTGGGGCAGTCGCGGCAGAAATGGGACTACATCCCCGAGGTCCACAACGACTTCATCTTCACCATCATCGGCGAGGAGCTGGGCCTGCTGGGCACCTTCACCGTGCTGGGCCTCTTCGCGGTGCTCGCCGTGGGCATGTTCCGCGTGGCCTACAACACCGAGGATCAGTTCACCCGGCTGGTCTGCCTCGGGGTCATCGCCTGGATCAACGGTCAGGCCTTCATCAACATCGGGATGGTCACCGGGCTGCTCCCGGTGGTGGGCGTGCCGCTGCCGTTCATCTCCTACGGCGGCTCGGCGCTGACCGTGACCCTGATCGCCGTCGGGGTGGTGCTGAACTTCGCCCGGCGCCAGCGCCAGCAGGGTCCCTCCCGCCGCGGGCGAACCGCGCCCTCGAAGGCCGCCGCGACCGCCCACCGCAAACCGATATCCGTCTGATGGCTGCCGAAGGAAAACCCATGAATGAGCTCTCCATTGTTCTCGCAGGCGGCGGCACCGCCGGCCACGTCAGCCCGATGCTGGCCGTCGCCCGCGCCCTCGACCGGCTCGCCCCCGAGGTCCGCCAGACCGTGATCGGCACCGCCGCAGGACTCGAGACCCGGCTGGTGCCCGAGGCCGGCTACCGGTTGGAGACCATCGAGAAGGTCCCCATGCCGCGCCGACCCTCCCGCAACATGCTGCGCTTTCCCTCCCGGTTCGGGCAGGCCGTGCGCGATGCCGCCGGGATCCTGCGCGCCGAGCAGGCCGACGTCGTGATGGGGGTCGGCGGATACGTGTGCACCCCGGTGTTCGTCGCGGCCCGGCGGCTGGGCATCCCCGTGGTCATCCATGAGGCAAACGCGCGGCCCGGCCTGGCGAACAAGCTGGGACACCGATTCGCCGCCTTCACCGGCGTCGCCTTCGAGAACACCCCGTTGAAGGGCTCGGAATGGGTGGGCATGCCGATGTCCCGCGAGATCTCTCAGCTCGACCGAGCGAAGCAGCGAGGACCGGCCCTCGAGACCTTGGGCCTGGACCCGGAGAAGGTCACCCTGGTCGTCACCGGCGGGTCCTCCGGGGCGCTCTCGCTGAACCTCTCGATCAAGGCGGCGCTGACCGAGCTGCTCGGCACCGGAGCCCAGGTGCTGCACCTGACCGGCCGGGACAAGGCGCTCACCGGTGAGCACGGCGGACTGCTGGAACACCCCGGCTACCACCAGCGGGAATACCTCGACGGCATGGAGCTCGCCTATGCCGCAGCGGACCTGATCATCGCCCGCGCCGGAGCGGCCACGGTCAGCGAGATCGCCGCCGTGGGACTGCCCGCCATCTTCGTCCCGCTGCCGGTGGGCAACGGCGAGCAGGAGCTCAACGCCCGGGAGCTGGTCGCCGCCGGTGGCGCGCTGCTGGTCAAGGATGAGCACTTCAACCGGTCCTGGATCCGGCGCAACATCGTGCCGCTGCTCGAGGACCCGGGGCTGCTGGCCACCATGGAGCAGCAGTCCGCCGCCCGCGGGATCACCGACGCCGACGACCGGATGGCCCGCGCCACCCTCGCCGCCGCCGGTCACCCGATCAGCACCTCCGAGACCGAGAAGTGAGCGTTCCCGCCATGAACCACGCCACCACCGGGACCCCTGATGTCACCGATGCTCCTGCCAGCGCTGCGCCGGCTTCCGACGCCGGGCTCGGGCATGTCCACTTCCTCGGGCTCGCCGGCGTCGGCGTCTCCGCCGTGGCGCGACTGATGGCCGCCGACGGCGTGCCGATCTCCGGGACCGACGCCAAGGAGCTTCCGGTGCTCGAAGAGTTCCGCCGCGGCGGAGCCGCCGTGCACGTGGGCTACCGGGCACAGAACCTGGCCGCCGCCGAGGCGCAGCTCGGTCACCCGATCACCGCGGTGATCGCCTCCTCCATCGCCGCCGAGGGAAACCCCGAGTATGACGAGGCCGTGCGCCGCGGACTGCCGGTGCTGCACCGCTCACAGGGCCTGGCCGCGCTGATGCGCACCCGCCGGGCGGTCGCGGTGGCGGGCACCCACGGCAAGACCACCACCTCGTCCATGGCGACGGTGCTGCTGGAACAGGCCGGGCTCTCGCCGACCTTCGCCGTGGGCGCCAATGTCGCCGGACTCGGCGTCAACGCCGCCACCGGCACCGGGGAGTGGTTCATCGCCGAAGCCGATGAGTCCGACGGCTCGCTGCTGAACTACGCTCCCGAGGTCGGGGTGGTCACCAACGTCGAAGCCGACCATCTGGATCATTACGGCACCGCCGAAGCGGTGGAACAGGTCTTCGTGGACTTCACCGAACGCATCACCGACGGCGGGGCGCTGATCATCTGCACCGACGACGCCGGAGCCCGTGCGCTGCTGGCGAAGGTCGCCGAGCCGCTGGCCTCCCGCGGGGTCAGCATCACCAGCTACGGCACCGGGGAGGACGCGGACCTGCAGCTGAGCAGCATCACCCGCGAGGGCGGGACGGTGCGTGAAGGCGCTGAGGAGGCCCGGCTGCGGCTCGCCGTGCCCGGGGTGCACAACCAGCTCAACGCGCTGGCCGCCATCGCTGTGGGCCGTCAGGCCGGTCTCTCGCTGGCCACCAGCGTCGAGGCGATCTCGCACTTCCAGGGCACCTCCCGCCGCTTCGAGCTGCGCGGCGAGGTCTCTGGGGTGCGCGTCTATGACGACTACGCCCACCACCCCACTGAGGTTGCGGCGGTGCTCCAGGCTGCCCGTGCCTCGCTGGGCGGCGATCAGGGTCGGGTCCACGTGATCTTCCAGCCGCATCTGTTCAGCCGCACCGCGGCCTTCGCCGCGGACTTCGGCACCGCACTGACCGCCGCCGACACGGTGGCGGTCCTGGAGATCTACCCGGCCCGAGAGGAGCCCATCGAGGGCGTCACCGCCGCCCTGCTGGGACACCCGGTGCGCGGCACCGCCGAGGCCGTGGCAGAGGTGGCCTCTGCCGCCCGTCCTGGGGACCTGATCATGACCCTCGGGGCCGGTGACGTCACCGCCCTGGGTGCAGACATCCTCGACGCGCTCACGGCCCGCCGATGAGGCTGCGGCATCCCCGCCGCGCCAGCGACCGCGCAACAAACGGCGACACAGGCGACGCCACAGACGGCGCCACGCTTTCGGAAGCGGAGTCCGACGGGTCTGCGGAGGAGTCGCTGCTGGACTTTCCGGAGCCGGCCGCGGTCACGGGCAGACGTCGCCGTCGTCGTCGGATCCTCACCGCGCTGATCGCGCTGGCGGTCCTGCTCGGCGTGGTGGCCACGCTCTATTTCTCCCCGCTGCTGGTGGTGCGCGCCATCGCGCTGCAGGACAACGATCTGCTCACCGATCAGCGCGCCCAGGAGCTGCTGGCTCCGCTGCACGGCACACCCCTGGCCCAGATCAGCCAGCGTGACGTGGAGGGGCTGCTCGAGGAGGAACGCGCGGTGGATGAGGTGATCGTCGCCGCCCGGCTGCCCGAGGGTCTGGACATCCTGGTGATCGAGCATCCCCCGGTGGCCGAGGTCCACGTGGAGGAGGAGATCCTCTTCTACAGCCAGGAGGGCGAGCTGATCAGGACCTTCGACGAGGACCAGCGCGAGGATGCGCAGGGCTACGCCACTCCGGTGATCTCTGCGGAGGCCGCACTGGAGAATGAATCGGTCTTCAAGACCATCGTCTCGGTCCTGGGCCAGCTGCCCGAGGCGCCCGCGAGTCCTTGGACTCAGCCACGGCGGAGTCCAGAGACTCGGTGCAGCTCGAGCTGCAGGACGGGCGCACCGTGGTCTGGGGCAATGATGAGCGCGGAGACGAGAAGGCCGCGGTCCTGGAGGCGATCCTGGGCTCCCCGGCGGAGGAGTTCGACGGCGTCGAGGTGCTCGACATCTCGACTCCGAGCGCGCCGGTGACGCGGTAAGCCTCTGTGGCGCGTAGGCTTATGACCGAAAAGAACATCAGATAGGGGACGCCTCTTGAGGATCCTCTCAGGTTCAAGTAAAGCTTGAACCTTGCTGTTGGTTCGCAGGCAACAGAAGAATGTCTCAGGTATGGAGGCTCCCGTCCGCTGAAGAGCCGCTGCGACGTCACGGGCTGCCGCCCATGATCGAACCGATGTACCCGCGAATGACATCGGCACGATCAGGTGGCCCGAGACGGGTGAAGACAGTGAGGAGTCGCGCTGCGGCTTCGGAAGCGACGGGGGTCTCCGTGCATTTGAGACCAGAGACGAGCAAGGGACACACAACGTGGCATCACCGAACAACTACCTGGCCGTGATCAAGGTCGTCGGCATCGGTGGCGGCGGCGTCAACGCCGTCAACCGCATGATCGACGTCGGTCTCCGTGGCGTGGAATTCATCGCCATCAACACCGACGCCCAGGCGCTGCTGATGAGCGACGCCGACGTCAAGCTCGACGTCGGCCGTGAGCTGACCCGTGGACTGGGCGCCGGCGCCAACCCCGAGGTCGGCCGCCAGGCCGCCGAGGACCACTCCGAGGAGATCGAAGAGGTCATCCGCGGCGCGGACATGGTGTTCGTGACCGCAGGCGAAGGCGGCGGCACCGGAACCGGCGGCGCCCCCGTGGTCGCCCGGATCGCTCGATCGCTCGGCGCGCTGACCATCGGCGTGGTCACCCGCCCGTTCACCTTCGAAGGCCGCCGGCGCGCCGGCTCGGCCGAAGAGGGCATCGAACAGCTCCGCGACGAGGTCGACACGCTCATCGTGATCCCCAACGACCGGCTGCTCTCGATCTCGGACAAGAACGTCTCGGTCCTGGACGCCTTCCGCTCCGCGGACCAGGTGCTGCTCTCCGGCGTGCAGGGCATCACCGACCTGATCACCACACCGGGCCTGATCAACCTCGACTTCGCCGACGTGAAGTCGGTCATGCAGGGTGCCGGTTCGGCCCTGATGGGCATCGGTTCGGCCAACGGCGAGGACCGGGCGGTCAAGGCCGCCGAGCTGGCCATCGCCTCGCCGCTGCTGGAAGCCTCCATCGACGGCGCGCACGGCGTGCTCCTGTCCATCCAGGGTGGCTCGGATCTCGGACTCTTCGAGATCAACGAGGCCGCTCGGCTGGTCCAGGAGGTCGCCCACCCGGAGGCCAACATCATCTTCGGCGCCGTCATCGACGACGCCCTCGGTGATGAGGCACGGGTCACCGTGATCGCCGCCGGCTTCGACCAGGTCGACGCCACCTCCCGGCCCGCGCAGCCGCTGCAGAACCAGGCGCCCGCGCGCAGCGTCGGATCCGCATCCCCGGCCGCACGCACCGCTCCGCCGGTGCCAGGGACCGTGCCCGGCACGATTCCGATGGGCGCAGGCGCGGCACGCAACGCCGGATCCCAGGACACGGCGCCGCAGCAGCGGTTCGCTCCGTCGCGGCGCCGTCACGAGAATGAGGAGCAGCAGGACATCCCGGACATCGTCGAGTCGGACTACACCGGAGGCCGCAACGACGACCTCGATGTGCCTGACTTCCTGAAGTGACCTCGGCCCCCACCAGCATGGGGGCCGGCACGGCCGGGTCCCCGTCACCGTTCTGGTGGCGGGGCCGGGCCGGGGACTGCGTAGAGCTGGGCTTCACCTCAGTGGACGCCGGCAATCTGGCGGGCCATGCGGGCCCCCAGTCTCAGGTGCTCCAGGATCGTGGACGTCTCGAGGCCGCCATGGGCGTGCCGGAGGGATCCCTGCGCTTCCTGAACCAGGTTCACTCGGCCGAGGTGCTCGACGCCGAGAATGCCGCCCAGCACGATCCTGGGCAGTCCGCCGAGCAGGCCGGACTCGACTCGAGGGCGGAGCCCACCGGGGACGCCTGGGTCTGCGCCGATGGGTCGGTGCCGCTGGCCATCATGGTCGCCGACTGCCTGCCGGTGCTCTTCTACGGGCAGCGCGCCGCCGGGGACCCCCAGCATCGGGTCCCGGTGACGGCGGCCGCCCACGCCGGGCGCCCAGGGCTGCTGGCGGGGATCCTGGAGAACACCGTGGCCGCGATGCAGGACCGCGGAGCCGCACGGATCACCGCCTGGATCGGTCCCGGCGCCTGTGGGTCCTGCTACGAGATTCCGGACCAGATGGTCGCCGAGATCTCGCCGGGCCGGCCCGCCATCGCCTCGACCACGAGCTGGGGCACCAGCGCGCTGAACCTGCGCGCCGAGGCCCAGGCCGTGCTCGCCCAGCGGGGAGTCACCGTCGAGGAGCTCGCTGGCTGCACCATCGAGGACGACTCATTGTTCTCCCACCGCCGAGACCCTGATCGAGGACGCTTCGCCGGGGTGATCTGGATGCCTCAGAGTGCCTCCGCAGCGGCGCCCCCGGCCGAGCTCCCGACCGAGCCTGCGGCTCGATAGGCTGTCCCTGTGCAGACCAGCCCAGAATCAGCCAGTCCAGAACCAGCCGGCCCAGAATCAGCCGGCCCAGAGCCAGCCGCCCGGGACTCGCGCAGCCAGGAGCTCGCCGCGAACCTCGCCGCGGTCCACGCCCGGATCGACCGGGCCATGGCCGCCGTCGGACGCCAGGACCGACCTGAGCTGATCGTGGTCACCAAATTCTTTCCCGCCGCCGACGTGCTCAGGCTGTATCGGCTCGGCGTGCGTGACGTGGGGGAGAACCGGGACCAGGAGCTGCCGCCAAGGCTGCGGAGGTCGAGCAGCTGCTTCGTGGCGAGGCCGGCACATCCACCGCCGGGAGCTCCACCGCCGGGAACTCTGTCGCAGGGGACACTGTGGCGGCCACAGGCCAGGCCTCGGCTCCTGCCCAGGACGGGCTGCACTGGCACTTCATCGGCCAGCTGCAGTCCAATAAGGCCCGCTCCGTCATCGACTACGCCGATCACCTGCACTCCGTGGACCGGGCGTCCCTGCTCAAGGCGCTGGCCAAGGCCGCGCCGGCCGGGGACGGGCTGCCGCTGACCTGTCTGATCCAGGTGGATCTGCGTGACCCGGTGCCCACCGACGGCAGGGGAGGGGCCGACCCCGCGCAGATCCCCGAGCTGGCGAAGCGCATCGCGGAGGCCCCCGGGCTCCAGCTCGGCGGCCTCATGGCTGTGGCTCCGCTCCAGGAGCCCCCCGCCCCGGCCTTCCGCCGACTCGCGGAACTCTCCGCGCAGCTGCGTCTCGCCCACCCCCAGGCCCGGATGATCTCCGCCGGAATGAGCGGTGACCTGGAGGAAGCCGTGGCCCACGGTGCGACACACCTGCGAGTCGGTCGAGATGTCCTGGGTGAGCGTCCGCTTGAGCGATAGTCTCGAGACAGCGCAGTGACAATTCAAACTTCCCCAGGAGAACCCTCATGGCCGGTGCCTTCAAGAAGACCATGATCTACCTCGGCCTCGCCGACGGAGACGACTACAGCGAGGACAGCTTCTCCAAGGAGCCCTCCGCCACGACCCGCAACACCCAGGGCTCGATCTCCGAGCCCAGCTCGGTGAGCCGCAGCTCCTCGATGACCGGTTCGGTCCGCGAGACTCCGGCGCCCACCAGCGCCACCTCCTCCGCTCGCAGCAGCGAGGTCGTCTCCCTCGGGATCGATCACGCCGAGGACTCCTCACACACAGGCCAGTACAACAGCTCCAACTTGGCAGTGGCCCCGGACTATCGTGCTCCGGTCACCCCGATCAAGCGAGCTCCCTCATCCCGGGATGAAAGTTCACCGATGCGAAAAATCACCACCGTGCACCCGCGCTCCTACAACGACGCTAAGGTCATCGGCGAGTCCTTCCGAGACAACATCCCGGTGATCATGAACGTTACCGACATGGGCGAGGCTGAGGCCAAGCGACTGGTGGACTTCTCCGCCGGGCTGGTCTTCGGCATGGGTGGTTCCATCGAGCGGGTCACCAACAAGGTGTTCCTGCTGACCCCGAAGAACATCGAGGTGCTGGCTGAAGAGCGCGCCGCGGCGGAGACCCCGTCCTCGGCCCAGTTCTTCAACCAGAGCTGAACCAAGTACGCTTTGCAGCTGTGGATCTCTTAACCGCACCCCTGTACCTGCTGCTGACCGTCTACCAGTTCGCCCTGGTGGTCCGCATCGTCTTCGACCTGACCCAGCAGTACGCCCGGAGCTGGCGTCCCAAGGGCCTGCCGCTCATGATCGCCGTCGGGGTCTACACCATCACCGACCCGCCGATCCGGTGGATCCAACGCAAGGTCCCGCCGCTGAACCTGGGCGGCGTGTCCCTGGACATGGGCTTCCTGCTGGTGTTCCTGGTCGTGGTGATCGCCAAGATGGTCCTGCGCGGATTCGCCTGACCCATGGTGCCCGAGGGCCCAGCACTGCGCCGCTGGGGGGACCCTCGTCTGCCCTCTGGCTGCGTAAAACCAGCACTTGAAGGTTGAAGTCGAGGGCAGCGAATCGCCACGGGTATCCTGGACGTTGATCCGAAGACCAGCTTCTGAGCTTTCCCAGCCACTCGATGAGGTGACACCGCATGGCCCTGACCCCCGATGATCTCCTGAACAAGGAATTCCCCGAGACCAAGTTCCGTCCCGGTTACGACAAGGACGAGGTCGATGACTTCCTTGACGAGGTGGTCGTCGAATGGCGGCGCCTGGCCCAGGAGAACGAGGACCTGACCGCCAAGGTCGCGGCCCTCGAGGAGCAGCTTGAGGAGAACCCCGCGAACCTGGAGCCCGATGAGCTCAAGGATGCGGGCCTCTCCGGCTACGCCGGGACCACCTCGACGATGACCGGCTCGCTGGCCCCGACCTCGGAGGACCACGAGTTCGGCTCCGACGCCTCGGTCACCGCTCATCCCGAGTACGCGTTGGGCACCCGTCCTGCCCAGGAGCGTCCCGCCGCCGAAGGCGCTGCTGCAAGCGACCAGGCCACCTCGGCCACCGGTGTGCTCGCGATGGCGCAGAAGCTGCATGACCAGTACGTCTCCGAGGGTGAGCAGACTCGCGCGGCCTACATCGCCGAGGGCGAGGCCAAGCGCACCGAGTACATCGCCGAGGGCGAGCAGACCCGGGACGCCTACATCTCTGAGGGTGAAGGCACCCGCAACGCCTACGTCCTGGAGGGGGAGACCCGCCGCGACGAGCTGGTCAGCACCGCAGAGGCCACCCACGCCCAGCTCCTGGCCGAGGCCGAGCGTCGCCGCAACGAGATCGTCACCGAGGCCGAGACCCGGTCCGAGAACATGATCGAAGAGGCGGAGCTGACCTCCACCCGCACGCTGAACGCGCTGGAGCACAAGAAGGCCGACCTGGAGTCCAAGGTCGGCGAGCTGACCAGCTTCGAGCGGGACTACCGGGCCCGGCTCCGGGACTACATCGAAGGTCAGCTCGGCGAGCTCAACAGCCGCGGCTCGATCGAGAAGGAAGCCACCGTCAGCTGATCCCGCTGGCCGACGCCGAGGCGTCGGGATGACACCTGGCCTGTAGAATCCAACGGTGTCGAAACAGCTCCCAGCAGACCCTCAGCGGTCCATGCGAACCCCGTCCCGCCGAACTGCGCTCATCGTGGCAGCGGCCCTGGCGGTGTTCGCCTGGGCCGCTGATCAGTTGACGAAGATCTGGGTCGAATCCACCATGACCCTGGGGGAGCAGACCGAGGTGCTTCCGCCGGTGCTCTACTGGCGATACCACCTGAACCCCGGCGCCGCGTTCTCGATGGGCACGGACTACACCTGGGTCTTCACCCTGATCATGATCGGGGTGCTCGGCTATGTGGCGTTCAAGAGCCGTGAGCTCGGGGGCTCCTGGCTCTGGACCCTGGGACTGGGCGGCCTCGCCGGCGGTGTCGCCGGGAACCTCACCGACAGGATCTTCCGTGCCCCGTCGCTGACCGAGGAGGGCTTCAACAGCTTCGGACAGGGCCACGTGGTGGACTTCATCGCCGTGCCGAACTTCGCGATCTTCAACATCGCGGACTCCTTCATCGTGTGCTCGATCATCGCCATCTGCACCATGATGATCTTCGGACTCAACCTCGACGGCACCCGGGAGCACGACGCCGAGCAGCCTGACGCCGAGCAGCCCGGCAACGAGAAGCCCGACGCCGAGCAGCCCGCCCCGAAGCGATCTGCCACCTCCACCACCGACGCTGCGGAGACCGAAGTATGAGCCCTCATCACATCGCGGTGCCCAGCGAGCTCGACGGCGGGCGGGCCGACGCCGTGCTGGCCACCCTCTTCGAGGTCTCCCGCGTGGAGAGCGTCCAGTGGCTCAAGGACGGGCTGGTCACCTGGGCGCAGGACCGCACCCAGGGCCGCTCCGCCGGACGGAAGGTGAAGAAGTCTGACCGGCTTGCCGCCGGGACCGAGCTCGCCGTCGTCGTGCCCGAGAAGCTGGACCCCCTTGAGGTGAGGATCGAAGCCGTGGAAGACCTGACCCTGCTGCACCAGGACACCGAGATCGTGGTGGTGGACAAGCCGGTGGGCGTCGCCGCGCATCCCTCTCCCGGCTGGACCGGACCCACCGTGATCGGGGGACTGCTTGCGGCCGGGGTGGAGATCTCCACCTCCGGGGCCCAGGAGCGCCGCGGGATCGTGCACCGCCTCGACGTGGGCACCTCCGGAGTGATGGTGGTGGCCAAGACAGAACATGCCTACTCGGTGCTCAAGGACGCGTTCCGTGAGCGCACCACGCATAAGAGCTATCACGCCCTGATCCAGGGGTTGCCCGATCCGGTGGACGGCACCATCGACGCCCCGATCGGCCGGCACCCCGGACATGACTGGCGCTTCGCGGTGCTCGACGGCGGCCGGGACTCGCGCACCCATTACCGGCTGAAGCAGGCCTATGGGCGGGCCAGTCTGATGGACGTCACGCTGGAGACCGGACGAACCCACCAGATCCGAGTCCACTTCTCCGCACTGGGTCACCCCTGCGCCGGAGATCTCACCTATGGCGCCGACCCGCAGCTGGCCGCCGACCTCGGCCTGACCCGACAGTGGCTGCACGCGGTGGAGCTGGGCTTCCACCATCCCGGCAGCGGCGACTGGGTGAGCTACCGCACCGACTACCCCGCGGATCTGGCCCAGGCCCTCGAGATCCTGGAGAACGGCTGAGCATGGCAACCACCGGTGATTTCGTCCACCTGCACAACCACACCGAGTACTCGATGCTCGACGGCGCCGCGAAGATCGGCGAGCTCTTCGAGCAGACCCAGAAGCTGGGCATGCCCGCCGTGGCCACCACCGACCACGGGTTCCTCTTCGGCGCCTACGAGTTTTGGAAGACCGCCCAGAACTACGACGTGAAGCCGATCATCGGGCTCGAGGCCTACCTCTCGCCCGGCACGCACCGCTCCGACCGCACCCGGGTGAAGTGGGGCGACGGGGTCATTGGCGAGAAGGACGTCTCCGGCGGCGGTGCCTACACGCATATGACCATGTGGGCGGAGAACACCACCGGGATGCACAACCTGTTCCGGATGGGCTCGCTGGCCTCCCTGGAGGGCTACTTCTACAAGCCGCGCATGGACCGGGAGCTGCTGCAGACCTACGGCAAGGGCATCATCGCCACCACCGGCTGCCCTTCCGGTGAGATCCAGACCCGGCTGCACCTGGGCCAGTACGAGGAGGCCAAGAAGGCGGCAGGGGAGTACCAGGACCTCTTCGGGAAGGAGAACTTCTACTGCGAGCTGATGGACCACGGCCTCGACATCGAGCGCAAGGTGAAGCAGGACCTGATCAAGCTCGCCCGCGAGCTGAACATGCCGATGGTCGCCACCAACGACCTGCACTACACCCACCAGCACGACCACAAGGCCCACGGGGCGCTGCTGTGCGTGCAGTCCAACTCCACCCTCGATGACCCCAACCGATTCAAGTTCGGCTCCGAGGAGTTCTACCTCAAGTCCGCCGCGGAGATGCGCGACCTGTTCCGCGACTTCCCCGACGCCTGCGACAACACCCTGGCCATCGCCGAACGCTGCCAGGTCGAGTTCAACGAATCCGCCTCCTATATGCCCCGGTTCCCGGTGCCCGAGGGCGAGTCCGAGGAGTCCTGGTTCATCCAGGAGGTCGAGAAGGGGCTGCACTACCGGTTCCCCAACGGCATCCCGGACGAGGTCCGCAAGCAGGCCGAGTACGAGATCGGCGTCATCACCCAGATGGGCTTCCCGGGGTACTTCCTGGTCGTGGCGGACTTCATCACCTGGGCCAAGGAACAGGGGATCCGAGTGGGCCCGGGCCGCGGCTCCGGCCCCGGCTCGATGGTCGCGTTCGCGATGCGCATCACCGACCTCAACCCGCTCCAGCACGGGCTGATCTTCGAGCGCTTCCTGAACCCCGACCGCGTCTCCATGCCCGACTTCGACGTCGACTTCGATGATCGGCGACGCTCCGAGGTCATCCAGTACGTGGTCAACAAGTACGGCGACGAGCGAGTGGCCATGATCGTCACCTACGGCACGATCAAGTCCAAGCAGGCGCTGAAGGACTCCGCCCGCGTCATGGGCGAGCCGTTCGCCACCGGTGACCAGCTGAGCAAGAAGATGCCCCCCGACGCCATGGGCAAGCCGATGCCGCTGGGTGACATCTATGACCCCAAATCGGCCCGGTACTCCGAGGCCGCCGAGATGCGCGAATATGTCGACGCGGACCCGCGGATGACCGAGATCTTCAACCTGGCCTCCGGCCTGGAGGGGCTCAAGCGGCAGTGGGGCGTGCACGCGGCGGGCGTGATCATGTCCAGCGACCCGCTGATCGACATCATCCCGATCATGAAGCGCGAGCAGGATGGCGCGATCATCACGCAGTTCGACTACCCGATCTGCGAGAACCTCGGCCTGATCAAGATGGACTTCCTGGGTCTGCGCAACCTCACGATCATCTCCGACTGCCTGGAGAACATCGCGCTGAACAAGGGCATCGAGATCGACCTGGAGAACCTCGAGCTCACCGACCGGGCGGCCTATGACCTGCTGGCCCGTGGAGACACCCTGGGCGTCTTCCAGCTCGACGGCGGCGGCATGCGCTCGCTGCTGCGGCTGATGCGCCCGGACAACTTCGAAGACATCTCCGCCGCCCTGGCGCTCTACCGGCCCGGTCCGATGGGCGCGAACTCGCACACCAACTATGCGCTGCGCAAGAACGGGCATCAGGAGGTCAGCCCGATCCACCCGGAGCTCGAGGAGCCGCTGCTCGAGATCCTGGGCACCACCCACGGGCTGATCGTCTACCAGGAGCAGGTCATGGCCATCGCGCAGAAGGTCGCCGGCTACTCCCTGGGCCAGGCCGACATCCTCCGCCGCGCCATGGGCAAGAAGAAGAAGTCCGAACTGGACAAGCAGTACGTGAACTTCTCCGGTGGCATGGAGGCTCACGGCTACTCCGCCGCGGCGATCAAGGCGCTGTGGGATGTCCTGCTGCCGTTCTCCGACTACGCCTTCAACAAGGCGCATACCGCCGCCTACGGGCTGATCGCGTATTGGACCGCCTACCTCAAGGCGAACTATCAGGCCGAATACCTGGCCGCCCTGCTCACCTCGGTGGGAGAGAACCGGGACAAGCTCGCGCTCTACCTCTCCGAGTGCCGCCGCATGGGGGTCACGGTGACCTCCCCGAGCATCAACGAGTCCGCGCTGACCTTCACCCCGGTCGGAGACGAGACCATCCGCTTCGGCATGGGCGCGGTGCGCAACGTGGGCTCCAACGTGGTCGCCGGCATGGTCTCGGCTCGAGAGGAGAAGGGCCGCTATGAGACCTTCGCGGACTTCCTCAAGAAGGTCCCGATGCAGGTCTGCAATAAGCGCACCATCGAATCGCTGATCAAGGCCGGCGGGTTCGACGAGCTCGGGCACACCCGGCGGGCGCTGGTGACGATCCATGAGCAGGCCATCGACCAGGCGATCTCGGAGAAGAAGGGCTCTCAGGCCTACGAGACCGACCTCTTCGGCAGCGCGGACATGGAGCTCGGGGACTCGCTCTCGGTCAGCGTCCCGGACCTGCCGGAGTGGGAGAAGATGGACAAGCTCTCCTTCGAGCGCGAGATGCTCGGCCTCTACGTCTCCGACCACCCGCTCCAAGGTCTGGAGCGGGTCCTGGCCCACCACGCGGATCGCTCGATCTCCTCGGTGATGGGCGAGGACGGCCCGGCCGACGGCGCCGGGATCACCATCGCCGGGATGATCACCTCGCTGCAGCGCCGAGTCGCGAAGTCCTCCGGGAACCCCTACGCGCGGGCCGAGATCGAAGACATGGCCGGCACCATCGAGGTGATGTTCTTCGGCAAGACCTATCAGGCGGTCTCGATGATCCTGGCCGAGGACCTGGTGGTCTCGGTGAAGGGCCAGATCGATCGGCGCGAGGACGGCAGCGTCACGCTCAAGGCCATGGACGTGACCGTCCCGGAGATCAACGAGGACGGCAACGCCGGACCCGTGGTGGTCTCGGTCTCCGCCCAGCGGGCCTCGGAACACCTGGTGCTGGAGCTGGGACGGGCCCTGCGGGCGCATCGGGGGAACTCCGACGTGCATGTGCGGCTGCTCTCCGGGGACAAGATCGAGCTCCTGCGGCTGGGCCACGAGTACCAGGTCAGCCCCTCGCCGGCGCTCTTCGGGGATCTCAAGGTGTTGCTCGGTCCCGGCTGCCTGGAGCTCTGAGCCGCGAGTCGCACCTGCTCCACACCCCACACCGAAGGCCCGGGAGTCACAACATCTTGTGGTTCGAGATTTGAAGCACACTATATGTGGTGGGTAGACTTGGAGTATGTACTGCCCCTATTGCCGCCATGACTCCTCGCGGGTCGTCGACTCCCGCATGCTCGACGACGGCTCCGGGATTCGCCGACGTCGGCAGTGTCCACAGTGCTCCAAGCGGTTCACCACGATGGAGACCACGAGTCTGAACGTGATCAAACGCTCCGGCGCCGCTGAGCCCTTCGACCGGTCCAAGGTGATCAACGGGGTCCGCAAGGCCTGTCAGGGAAGGCCGGTCTCCAACGACGACCTCGCCGTTCTGGCCCAGGAGGTGGAGGAGAACATCCGCGCAGCCGGCAATGCCGAGGTCGACGCCAACGACGTCGGGCTTGCCATCCTCGGGCCGCTGCGTCGCCTGGATGTGGTCGCCTATATGCGCTTCGCCTCGGTGTATCGCGGGTTCGACTCGCTGCAGGACTTCGAGAACGCGATCGCGGAGCTGCGCCGGGAGGAGCTCCACGGACCTTCAAGTTCAGGTGCAACCGTGGTGCAGCCCAGATTCGGATTCCGCTAGACTCATGGCTGTACCGGTGGTGCTCTCTTCTGGGGAAGGTTGAGAGCGCCACCGGTCTTTTCGTCTGTAGGGCTGGTTCTGCCCGCGCCGGTCCTGCGTCGTGCCGGGGCCGTTCCGCGCTGGTTCTGCCCGCGCCGGCTCAGCCCCGGCCGTGCGGTGCAAGACGCACGGCCGAGACGGACGGGCTCCCCTCAGGGGGGAGCTCAGGCAACGACCCCCGGACGCACTGATGGTCCGGAGAGAACCCCCTGAACTTTCTCTCCGGACCACCTGCGCCTCCGAGGAGGCACTCCCATTACACGCTCCCTGCGAGACCGTACCGCGCAGATGTCCCAAAACCACGTAGTCTGACCTGAGAAACCCAGTAGAACATACGGGCCGGGAGAGTTCCGAGAATCTGGTCCATCAGCTAAGGAGCTCACGGTGCACCCCAGTGATCCTTTCGTGGGAAGACGCGAGGAGATCGAGCTGATCCGCCGGGCGGCTGATCGCGCGCAGATGGGCAAGGCGCAGTTCGTGGTCATCGAGGGCTTCACCGGTTCCGGGAAGACCCGCCTGGTGCACCAGGCGATGGAGCCCTACTCGGAGTGGAACGAACGCACGATCCTGTTGGATGAATCGTTCAGCCGCCGCGCGAGGTCCGGGATCCGGCACCTCCTGGGCACGGGGTTCACCGGGCCCACCGAGCTGGAGGACCTCCTGTCCAGCGGCTTCGACGCCGCGCAGAACTTGCAGCGGCCCTACCTGATGAGCGTGAAGAATCTTCACCTGGTCGACGAGGTCTCCGCCGAGGCGCTCTGGCACGGGCTGAGCATCTTACAGAACGGCCCGGTGCTGGTGGTGCTGAGCACCCAGGGTTCGGTGCGACCCGAGGTGCAGAGGCTGATCCGGCTCGCGCAGGCCAGCCCGCGCGGGACCTACATCGGCCTGCAGCCGCTGCCGCTGCGAGAGGTCGGTGAGCTGCTCGAGGCCTACGCCGAGCTGCCGATCGCCACCTCCGTGGCGGCCCAGGTGCTGCGTGAGACCGACGGCTACCCAGGCCTGGTGGAACAGGTGGGGCGCTGGCTCCGGCGGGTCCCCGCCGGCACCCGCAGCATCGATCAGGCGCTGGCCGCCACCGTGCGGTCCTCGGACTACAGCGGGATGCACCGAGACGTGATGACCCAGATGAGCGGGCTCAACGAGCACGACCGCCGCGCCGTCGCGCTGCTGGCCGCAGCCGATACCGCGCTGAGCCGTCCCCAGCTCGAATCAGCGCTTGGGGCCGCCGTGGACCCCGCCGCACTGCTGGGCACTGCGCTGCTCAGCTGGGAGGAGCTCACGGGCCGCTACGCGGTGCCGCGCCGTTCGCTGAGCCGAGCCGTACTCAGCGGCACCACGGAGGTCGAGCAGGCCCAGCTGCTGCTGGCGCTGGCGGGAGTGCTGGAGGGGGAGGAGTCGGTGCGCCATCTGGCCGAGGCTCTGCGACGGGACCCGTCGCTGGGGGGCCGGGAGGAGGTGATCGCGGCGCTGCACGGCTACGCACGTCAGGCCGCCAGGCGTCAGGACTTCCATGAGGCCTTCGACCACGTCATGGCCGCCGTCTCGATGGCCCTCGAGGACGTGGAGTCTCTGGGCCTGCTCGCCGGACTGGCCGTGCGGACCAACCGGGTCTCCGCCCTGCTTGCGCTGGAACCCGCGATGCGCGCAATGCCCGAGTCGACCGGCCGCTCCGGGATCCTGGCGCTGATCATGTTGGAACATTCGGATGTCGACGCCGCGCTTCAGGAGCTGGAGTCGGTCACCGCGTCTCCGGACCGGGGACTGCCCGTCTACGCCGAGGCCGTCATCGAGGTCAATGCCCGGCTCTATGCGGTCTCGCGCCGCCGCCGGGTCGCTGCGCTGGCGACACGGGTCTCCGCGACGCTCGGCGAGATCCTGAGCCGAGCGGATGGCCTGGAACTGGTCGGGGACGTCTGGGACCTCGGTCAGCTGCAGGGCCTGGAGGCGCTGAACCAGCTCTGGATGGAGCTCTCGGCGGAGGACCCCGGAGATGCCGTCGCCATGATCGACCACGTCTCGGCGGCGTTGGGGCAGCTGCGCGGCCGAGCCGGCGTCGAGCGGTTCGAAGGGGCGATGCACGCGGTGCGCGGCGGTCTGCACCGGCAGGTCGGACAGATGGACCGCGCGTATCGGGACCTCAGCGTCGCCGCCGCGCAGGACGGCACCAGCAGCTACGTGATGTATGCCCGATCCCAGCTGGCGCTGCTGCTGTTCAGCTCGGCGTACTGGGAGGAGGCGCAGCAGATGGCCGACCGCGCCGCCGGGGAGGGCCTGGCGCGCGGCGAGAATGCCGTCTCCCATGTGGCCTGCGCCGTCTCGGCCGTGGTCCCCGCCGCGCGCGGGGAGATTCAGAAGGTCCGTCAGCGGCTGAACGTGCTGCACGAGAGCCACTTCGCGAAGGGGCCGCTGGCCACCGGCACCATCGACTGGGTGGAGGCCTCCCTGGCGGCCTCGCAGGGCGACTTCCGCGGAGTGGCACGGAACCTGTTGAGCATGCGCAACGACGGCACCGCATGGTGGGCGATGGAGCCCCAGGCGGTGAGCATGCTCGCCCGGGCACTGCACGCGAGCGGGTGGTCCGCGATGCTGCCCGCCCTGCTGCGCAGCGCCGAGGGTGAGTCCGGCGTCGCGGACTTTCAGCACCATCTGACCACCCCGTTCCTGCGGGCCTTTGTACGCTGGGGTGCCGGCGCCCCGGTGGAGGCGATGAACAGCTTCTTGGAGGTTCTGCGCGGCTATGACGCTGCGGAGGCCATCCGACCCACGCAGCCTCCGGGGGAGGGCGGCGGTTTTAGGATCTTCCGGGCCATGCTCAGCATCGACATCGCGACCCTGGTCACGGCCTACCCGCAGGAGCTGACCCGGCATCGGGCCACGGCCCTTGAACTGGCCGTGTGGGCGGCCTCGGTGCTGCAGTCCTGCGGCGCGGAGGCGCAGCTGGAACGGGCCAATCAGCTGATGGAGGCACTGCGCCCGCGGCTCCTCGACAAGCCGCCGCGCAGCTTCGGCGCTCCCGCAGCCGGTGGCCCAGGAACAGCCGCGGTCGCCTTCGGGCCCGCCGGGTCTGAGGAGCCACCGGCGAAAGATCCTGCCGGCGCCAGGTCCGACATCGCAGGGTCAGCGGCGCCCGCGACGTGGCCTGCCACGGCCGCCTCGGGCGGGGGAGCGACCGGCGCAACACCCCCGGTCAGGCCACGGCGCGCCGAGGCTCGGCGAGTCGCCCGGGCCCCCACAGATCCGGTGGCGCCCTCGGAGTCGGCGCTGAGCCTGCGCGCCGAACAGGCGCTGCGCGGTCTCTCCCGACGCGAGCGGCAGGTCTCGCTGTTGGTCTCTGAAGGCATGACGAACCGTGAGATCGCGGGGCAGCTGGTGCTCTCGGTGCGCACGGTCGAATACCACGTCGCCAATGCGATGACGAAGCTGGAGATCCACTCACGGCGCGATCTCCGAGGAATCATCGGCCGCTGAGCTCGTGGGCCGTGACCGGCCGGGTCAGCTGGCGAGTCGGCGCAGCTGCGCGATCGCGGCGGCGGCATCCTCGGCGGAGTAGACCGCTGAACCGGCGACGAAGGTGTCCGCACCCGCCTCCGCGGCCCGCTGGATCGTCTCGGTGCTGATGCCGCCGTCGACCTGCAGCGCCACGGTCCCACCCAGGTCATCCACGGCCTGGCGGGCGCGCCGGATCTTCGGCAGGATCAGGTCCAGGAAGCTCTGGCCGCCGAAACCGGGCTCCACAGTCATCAGCAGCAGCATGTCGAGCTCCCCGAGCATGTCCAGATACGGTTCGATCCCGGTGGCCGCTTCAGTGCCATCGCCGAACGGGTGCCTTGGGAGCGCAGCTCGCGAGCGAGCCGGATCGGTGCCTGCGCCGCCTCGGCGTGGAAGGTCACCGACTCGCAGCCGAGCTCGGCGTACTGCGGCGCCCAGGTGTCGGGGTCCTCGATCATCAGGTGGATGTCCATGGGCAGCCCGGTAGCGGCGCGCAGCGATTTCACCACCGGCAGACCGATGGTCAGGTTCGGCACGAAATGGTTGTCCATGACATCCACGTGGACCGCATCAGCGGAGTCGATCCGGGACAGTTCGCTGGCAAGGTTCGCGAAGTCGGCGTTGAGGATGCTGGGGTGGATGCGCGGGCTGATCACAGGCCGATCCTACCCGCGGGGTGTTCCGCGACGGCGTCGGACTCGGCCGAGGCTGACTCATGCTTCGCGCCCACCGGGCGCTGGAGCAGGGCGAAGAACATCGCATCGGTGCCGTGGACATGCGGCCAGAGCTGTACGCAGCGCGCGGCGGTCTCGCTGCCGGCACTTCCCGTCGCCTCGCGCAGCAGCTCCACGCCCGCGTCCCGGGCGGCGGCGCGCATCGGTTCGTGCGCGTCACGCAGTTCCAGCTCTGGGTGGCGGCGCAGCAGGTCATCGACCTGGATCACGGTCTCGGCCATGTGTGGGGAGCAGGTGACATAGGCCAGCAGCCCTCCTGGGGCCAGCGCCCCGACGGCGGCGTCGAGAAGCTCCTGCTGGAGTGCGGTGAGACCGGAGAGGTCTCCGGGGGTGCGCCGCCAACGGGCCTCGGGCCGGCGCCGCAGCGCGCCGAGGCCGGTGCATGGGGCGTCGACCAGGATCCGCTGGAAGTCGGTGCCGGCCGGCTCCTCGGCGATGGTGCGGCCATCGCCGGTGCGCACGGTCCAGGCCTGGTGCTCCACCGCGTCCAACGCCTGGGTCACCAGCTTGGCACGGTGCGCGGCAGGCTCGTTGGCGAGCACCGTGGCACCGCGCTGGGCGGCCAGCGCGGCCAGCAGCGCGGCTTTGCCGCCCGGGCCCGCACACAGGTCGAGCCAGCGCTCTGCGGCCTCACCCTGATCGGGGAGCTCCGCGGCGGCCAGGGCCCGGGTGACCCACTGGGAGCCGATGTCCTGGACCCGCAGCTGACCCTCGCGGATGCCGGGCAGTCGGGCGATGTCGCCGCCGCGGAAGATCGCCGCCCCGGCCAGCGCGCTGGAGGCCACGGCGCCGGCCTCCTGGGCGCTGCGCAGCCGGGCACCCTCGACCGGGCTGGTCCCGGGAAGCTCCACCAGATGGACCTCGGGGGCGGCATTGTCTGCGCGCAGCAGCGCCTCCAGCTCGTCGCCGCGGCCATGCAGGCGCAGCGACTGGCGCAGCGCGCGCACCACCCAGGCCGGGTGGGCATGGGTCAGCGCGAGCGCGTCGTCCGCGCTGAGCTTCCGATCGTGGGCGAGCTGCTCGGTCCACTCCGCCAGGGTCTTGGCGCTGACCTTGCGCAGCACGGCATTGACCAGTCCGCTGGGCCCGGCCCCGATCTCGGCGCGCACCAGGGCCACGGTCTCGTCCACCGCGGCGTGGGTCTCCACCCGCATGTTCAGCAGCTGGTGAGCTCCCAGGCGCAGCGCGTCGAGGACCGGGGCGTCGAGCTCGCTCAGCGGACGGTCCACGCAGGCGGAGAGGATGGCGTCATAGGTGCCGGTGCCGCGCAGGGTGCCATACGTGAGCTCGGTGGCGAAGCCGGCGTCGCGCTTGTCCAGCCGTTTCCGGCTGATCTCGGCAGGCAGGGTCAGGTTGGCGTAGGCGTCGTCGCGGCTGACCGCGCGCAGCACGGTGAACGCGGTGAGCCGTGCCGGGTCGGCGCGACGTTTGCGCTGCGCCGGAGCTGCGGCGCTGAAGCCGCGTGTCGGCGCATTTCTGCCCGACTTCCCCTGACCCGTCTGGCCCGGGCCCGCGGCGCCCTTTCCGCCCCGGTTGCGTTCCCGGCCCTTCTCGTTGCGGCGGCTGGGCGGCTGGCTGGCGTCTCGGGCGCTGGGGCTCATCGGGTGCGCTCTTCCATGGGGGTCGGGGGAGTGCTCGGGGTGCTGGGGGCCTGCCCGGTCGCGGCGGCGGGCGCGGTGGCGGGCGCGGTGGCCTCGGTCGGTTCGGGATGGGTCCCGTCGGGAAGGGTCCCGTCGGGAAGGACCTGCTCAGGTCGTTCCTGTTCCGGGCCGCCCAGGAGCACCGTCTCCTGCAGGCCGCGGTACCAGTCGGCGGCGTTGAGCATCTGTTTGCCGGACGGCTGCACGCTGGTGAGCACCACATCGGCACCGTCGCCGGCGCGGAACCCGATCAGCGTCCCGGCACCGGGATGCTCGGGGTCGAGCTGGCACACCTGCCCGACCTCGACGCGCGTCTCGAGGACGGCTGGATCGGTGGCCTGGAGCTGGTCCGGGGCTGCACCGGACGACGGCTCGGGACGGTAGAGCCGGGCGACGCCGAGCTTGATCCGCTGGTCCCCGCTCAGCGTCCAGGCGCCGGGCTCCGGGATGGTCGCGTTGATCCGGTGGACCAGTTCCGCGGCCGGACGGCGGGGATCGATGAAGGCGTCCTCGGAGGTGAGCTTGGGCGCGTAGCTGGGGTCCCCGACCTGCTCCTGCGGGGTGGAGCGACCGGCGAGCAGGTCCGGCAGCAGCACCATGAGCAGGGATGCACCCAGCGCTGTGAGCTCCTCCAGGACCGTGCCGGCTGAGCTGGCCTCGGCGATCTGGTGGCTGCAGGTGCCGTGGATCGGTCCGGTGTCCATCCCGCGCTCGAGCTGGAACACCGTGGCGGCGGTCTCGGTCTGTCCGGCGAGCATCGTGTGTGGCACCGGTGCGGCGCCGCGGTGCAGCGGCAGCCGCGAGTAGTGCAGGTTCACCCAGCCGCGGGCGGGGGCTTCAAGTGCGGGTGTCGGCAGAAGTGCGCCATAGGCGACGACGACGCCGAGTGTGGCTTCCAGAGCGGTGAGCTCGGCGGTGACCTCGGCGTCGACCCGGTCGGCCTTGATCACCGGGATGCCGGCCTCCTCGGCGACCTGCGCCACCGGGGAGGGGGTCAGCTTGCGCCGTCGTCCCACCGGCGCGTCGGGTCGGGTGAGCACTGCGGCCACTTCGGCTCCGGAGCGCAGCAGCGTCCGCAGTGCGGTGGCGGCGATCTCCGGGGTGCCGGCGAAGATGATCCGTCCCGGGCCCGGACTGGTGCCGCGGGTCTCGGCGCGCGCCGCGGCCAGCGTGTCTTCGGTGAACTGCTGCATGGTCTGGGTCGGCCTTTCAGGAGGCGAAGAAGCTGCTGTGGCTGGTCTTGCGGGAGCCAAGGGTCTGATCGATGGCCTGGCCGTAGTCTCGGGAGCGCAGCGCGCGTGCCGCCGCGACCTTGTCCTCGCCGGTGAGGCGGTCCACGAAGAGCCGGCCGTCGAGATGGTCCACCTCATGCTGGAAGCACGCCGCCAACAGACCGGTGGCCTGGAGCTGGAGCGGCGCACCATCGGCTCCGATGCCCGTGAGCAGCACCTCTTGGGAGCGCATCACCGGGGCGTAGATCTCCGCCACCGAGAGGCATCCCTCGCGGAGCAGGTTCTCACCCTCTGCCGCACCGCGTTCAGGCTCGCGCGCGGTGAGGGCGCGCTCGCCGCGCAGGGTCAGCTCGGGGTTGATCACGGCACCCCGATCTCCCGCCACATCAAAGGTGAAGATTCTGCGGCTCACCCCGATCTGCGGAGCCGCCAGCCCGATGCCGGAGACCGCGTCCATGGTCTCGAACATGTCGGCGATCAGCTCCTGGGTGCGGCGGTCCAGGTCCGGCACGGGTGCCGCCGGGGTGCGCAGCACGGGATCGCCGATCATGCGGATGCTCAGGACAGTCATGGGAGACATTCTGTCATTGTTCAGCGTCCGCCCCGGCGGGGGCGGGCAGCGGCGGCGGGGCGATCGGACGCAGCGCGATCCCCGCGGACTCGGTGGCCCGGCTGTGCTCCCAGACCTGGCGCAGCGCCCAGAACTTGTGCCAGTGAGCTTTCAACACCGCCGGACTGGCCTGATTCGGCACCACCTCCGCCTCGGAGACCGCCACCGCCAGCAGGACCGGGTCGGTGCCGTAGGGCCAGGGCTTCCACTCCCCGGACCGGGCGTCGAGGAGCATCTCCTCGGCCTGCATTCCGGCCACCAGCTGCATCACCACCGAGTCGCTCAGCGGCTTGGACCGCCCGTCACGGGTCAGTCCCTTGGTCTTGAAGTCGATGATGCAGGTGCGCCCGCCGATGTCCGCGACGAGATCCAGCGTCCCGGCGTAGCCCAGGGTGTGGTTCCAGACGGTCACCTCCGCCGCGAGCGGGGTGACGCCGTAGAGCTGCCACCATTCGTCGAAGCGATCAGCGAAGCCGGACTCACGGTGCTCGGCCAGCGCCGCGCGGGCCTCACCGACGCCGTGGCGCAGCCCCAGGGACTCCAGCGCGACCTGCTCGGCGTAGTGGTGGACTCGATCCCCTCGAGCGGCAGCGGCATCCCGGAAGCGCTCGGCGGCCGAGGAGGCCTGCCGCGCCAGCCGCTTGAGCTCGGCGGGGGAGCCCACGGCGTTGGCCAGCCGGGCGTCCCCGGCGAGCTCCGCGCTGGCCATATGCCCGGCCCAGCCGGTCAGGTCCTTGTGCTCCTGGCCGATCACCGTGGTGATGGAGGGCACCTCGGGGGTGCCGCCGATGGAACGTGAATACATGCGGCCATGATCTGTGGCGTGCGCGAGGCTGGGCTGTGTCATCGGCTCCAGTCTGCCACTGCGCACGGACACGGCTCGAGGCGGGGCCCGGCGGCGGAGCGATGGCGGACCGCTGGTGGGCCGATGGTGGGCCGATGGCGGACCCCCGGGAACGGGCCCGGCCGGTTGGCTGAGGACGGGGTTCGACAGCCCGATTGGACGAGCGGGCGAGACCTGCGCTATCGTTTCAAGTCGTTGAAACGCCGCAGAAAACCGCGGTCGGGACGGCACTGCGGATGTAGCTCAGCTGGCTAGAGCATCACCTTGCCATGGTGAGGGTCGCGAGTTCGAATCTCGTCATCCGCTCGTAGGACCAAGTACGTGTGTATGAGAGGATTCATGACGAACTCCTCTCATGATGTGAGGGCCTGATCAGGCCTTACCACTGAATGTCGAGCGAAGGTCATTACAGGCCGGAGATCGACTGCGGTGGGGTGGCCGAGTGGCGAGGCAGCGGCCTGCAAAGCCGTTAACGCGGGTTCGATTCCCGTCCCCACCTCGCAGGTGCATCCGGTTCGCCGGAAGCAGAGATTCAGTGTCACCTGTGACAGAGTGGCTCTGAGACAGCAGAACGACGAGTACAGCAGAACAAGCAAATAGCACGACACGCCACGGTGGTGGAGACACCACCTCATCGGCGCGATTAGCGCAGCGGTAGCGCGCTTCCCTGACACGGAAGAGGTCACTGGTTCGATCCCAGTATCGCGCACTGAGTCCAGCAGAAACGGTCGTCCTTCCCGGAGGGCCAAGGCTTCTGGACTCATGCGGATGTAGCTCAGCTGGCTAGAGCACCACCTTGCCATGGTGGGGGTCGCGAGTTCGAATCTCGTCATCCGCTCAGAACGGTCGCCCGGCAGGCGGCAGATGAAGCGGGCTCGAGACCACCAGGTCTCGGGCCCGCTTTCTCGTTGTGCCCGCTGAGGTTGTCCTCGGGCCGGCCGCAGATGTCGCGGCACCCGCGGCGTTTCCCGCCGCACCCGCCGCAGCGATCTCCCAGCCGCGATCTTCCAACAGCGATCGTCAAACCGTCGAGAGCCCCGGTCTGCGGTGCCACCTCAGATGAA
This sequence comes from Nesterenkonia sp. AN1, assembly GCF_000582475.1. NCBI lineage: Bacteria > Bacillati > Actinomycetota > Actinomycetes > Micrococcales > Micrococcaceae > Nesterenkonia > Nesterenkonia sp. AN1. The sequence goes on along the minus strand of NZ_JEMO01000009.1, from coordinate 47,728 downwards.
CCGACATTTCACCCTCAGCGGCATCCATCCCGTGCGCAGCACGCATGTGGCACACTTAGTGCTACACATTTCGTGCTCCGGGATCGGTGAAAGTCCGAACCGGCGGTCATAGTCCGCGACCCGAATCATGCGCAGCCCGCTGTGCATGACTTGGTTGAACCGGTGGAATTCCGGCACCGACAGTCACAGTCTGGATGGGAGAAGCACGAGAGTCCGTGTGGCTGTCCCCGCGACCCCGCGAGCCTGCCATTCGTTCTCGACCGACGCCACCGCGGCGTCGGCCTCCCCGGAGTGCGTCGACACGCTGGGAAGGACGATGCGGTGCCAGACGAAGCTGTGATGCAGCAGGCCCTCAGGGCCGCACTGCTCGGCGTTCGCGGAGCCAACCCGCTGGTCGGCGCCATTCTGGTCTCCGCCGAGGGCGAGGTGCTCAGCACCGGCCACCACCGCGGCGCCGGCACCTTCCACGCCGAGCGCGACGCCCTGGACTCCTTCGCCCGGGGACATCCCGCACCGGCTGACCTCAGCGGCGCCACCCTGTACTCCACACTGGAACCCTGCCGGCATCAGGGCCGCCAGCCCGCCTGCACGCGGCTGATCCTCGACGCCGGGGTGGGTCGTGTGGTCCATGGCGCCTCCGACCCCTCGAGCAACGGCGGGGGAGCAAAGATCATGCGCCGTGCCGGCATCGACGTGGTCTCAGGGGTGCTGGCACAGCAGTGCGAGACGCTGAACCATCGCTGGGTCGCGGCGGCCAGACAGGCCCGCCCCTTCGTCACCGCACACCTCGCGCAGAGCCTGGACGGCCGGATCGCCGCAGCAGACGGCACCAGCCAGTGGATCACCTCCAAGGCCGCACGAGACCACACCCATATGGTGCGCAGCCGCGCCGACGCGATCCTGGTCGGCACCAACACCGTCGAGGTCGATGATCCCCGGCTCACCGCACGCACCCCCGCCGGTGAGCTCACCCTGCGTCAGCCGCTGCGTGTGGTGATGGGGATGACTCCGGTGCGCCCAGGCACGAAGCTGACCCAGGGCCGCCCCGAGGGCGACGGCTGGCTCCAGCTGCCCACCCGGGATCCGCTCGAGGCCCTGCAGGAGCTCGCCCAGACCACCCACGGCGGCTATCCGATCAAGCATGTCCTGGTCGAGGGCGGCCAGAGCGTGCTCTCGGCCTTCTTCGCCGCCGACCTCGTCGATGAGGTCTTCGCCTACCATGCGCCGCTGCTGCTGGGCACGGGACGCGACAGCATCGGTGACATAGGTGTGAGAACGCTGAGCGAGGCGCCCCGCTTCGCTCTTGACCCCGCGGAGAGCGGGCCGGTGCAGATCATGGACTCCGATGTCTGTGTGCACCTGCAGCCGAAAGGAGACACATGTTCACCGGAATCGTGACGGGTTTGGGAGAGGTCCTGCAGCGACGGTTCGATCCGGCCAAGGGCGTGGAGCGGCTGAGCTTCGCCGCGCCGGGACACACCGAGGGGCTCGCTCTGGGTGGCTCCATCGCGGTCAACGGGGTCTGTGTCTCTGCCGTCGCCATCGAAGGTGAACAGGTCAGCGTGGAGCTGATCCAGGAGACCCTCTCGCGCACCACGCTGGGAGCGCTGAAGCTGGGGGATCCGCTGAACCTTGAACGTTGCCTGCCTCCGGGGCCCGGTTGGACGGGCACGTGGTGCAGGGCCACGTCGACGGGCTCGCGCAGCTGATCCACGCTGACCCCTCCGACGGTCGGCACCGCTTCCTGATCAGCCCGGAGCTGGCGCCCTACATCGCGGAGAAGGGCTCGATCGCAATCAACGGCGTCTCGCTGACCATCACCGCAGTCTCAGCCCCGGGCTTCGCCGAGCCGTGGTTCGAGGTCGGGCTGATCCCCACCACGCTGGCTGAGACCACCCTGGGCAGCACCGGAATCGGGGCGCAGGTCAACATCGAAGTCGACGTGCTGGCGAAATACGCCCGTCGGATGCTCCAGTTCGACCGGCACCTCGCGGCCGAAACTCCCGCCGAGACTCCCGCCGAGCCGGCCGTGACCGAGCAGCAGCCTGAGTCGGTGCCCGCCATCGCGCAGCCGGAGACTCCGGCCCCGGTGCTGGACCGGATCGATGTCGCGCTCAACGAGCTCGCCGCAGGACGTCCGGTGATCGTCGTCGACGATGCCGATCGGGAGAACGAGGGTGACATCATCTTCCCCGCGGCGATGGCCACCCCCGAGCTGATGGCGCTGACCATCCGCCACACCTCCGGGGTGATCTGCACCCCGATGACAGTCGAACGCGCCGAGCACCTGGGACTGCCCCCGATGGTGGTGCAGAACCAGGACCCCAAGGGCACCGCCTACACGATCAGCTGTGACGCGACCACCGGGGTCAGCACCGGGATCAGCGCCGCGGACCGGGCGCTGACCGCGAAGGTCCTGGCGGACTCGGCGAGCACCGCGGCAGACCTCAGCCGACCCGGGCACATCTTCCCGCTGGTCGCCGACCCGCAGGGCGTCCTCGGGCGCGACGGCCACACCGAGGCCGCGGTGGACCTGTGTCGGCTCGCCGGGCTCTCCGAGGTCGGCGTCATCGCCGAGCTGACCCACGACGACGGCCGGATGATGCGCCTGCCCGCGCTGCGCGAGTTCGCCGACGAGCACCAGTACGCGCTGATCTCCATCGCCGATCTGATCGTCTACCGCGGTGGCACCCCGAAGCCGGGCACCGCGATGGATTCGGTCGCCGCCAGCTGGGAGGCACCCGGGGACGAGGTGTCCAAACTGGTGACACCGGGCCCGGTGGTCACCCTGCCCACCGATCACGGCGTCTTTGCCGCCCAGGTCTGGACCGAGCACCGCACCGGACACGAACACATGCTCATCTCCGCACGCTCGGAGGCCCCCGGTGAGGGCAAGATCTCCACAGGACGGCCGCTGATCCGGATGCACTCAGAATGTGTCACCGGAGACGTGCTGAGCTCACGGCGCTGCGACTGCGGCACGCAGCTGGCCTCGGCTCTGGAGTCCATCCAGCGCGACGGCGGACACCTGCTTTACCTGCGCGGCCACGAAGGCCGCGGCATCGGGCTGGCCAACAAGATGCGCGCCTATAAGCTCCAGGAGCAGGGCGCAGACACGGTGGAGGCCAACGAGATGCTCGGCCTGGCAGCGGAGCTGCGCGACTTCTCCGGCGCCGCAGCGATCCTCTACGCCGCCGGGATCCGCCAGCTGAGCCTGATGACGAACAACCCGCTGAAGGTGCAGAGCCTGCGCAGCGCCGGGCTCGACGTCGAGCTCGTGCCCTCCACCGGAGTGGTCCACGAGACCAACCGCCGGTACCTTCAGACCAAGCGCGACCGGATGAATCACACCCTGGACCACCTGCAGCTCCACGAGCAGTGAGATCTGCCCCACAGTGACCCCCTGACCAGAACGCCCACCGGCACCCCCACCAGCACAGCAGAGGAGACCGCATGAGCGGCACCGGAACACCCCAGATCGAGGCCGCCGAGCTCGAGGCGCTGCGCGCCGCCGCGGCCGAGCAGAACCTGAGCGTCGCCGTCGTCGCCTCCCGCTGGCACCAGGTGGTCATGGACGGGCTGATCGCCGGCTCGCGCCGGTTCTGCGCGGAGATCGGGCTCCAGGACCTCACCGTGGTCCGGGCGCCGGGCTCCTTCGAGCTGCCGGTGATCGCTTCACATGCCGCGAAGCACTTCGACGTCGTCGTCGCCCTGGGCGTGGTGATCCGCGGCGGGACCCCGCATTTCGACTATGTCTGCACCGCCGCCACCGAGGGACTCGGCCAGGTGGCGCTGAGCACCGGCACCCCGGTCGGCTTCGGGCTGCTGACCTGCGACGACGAGGCGCAGGCGCTGGATCGCGCCGGCCTTCAGGGCTCCAAGGAGGACAAGGGCTTCGAGGCCGCCCATGCCGCCGTGGCCGCCGCCGTGGAGATCGCCGCGCTGAACCGGTGAGATACCCTGAAACGGTGAAAACCTTCGACCAGCTCTACGCCGAACTTGCCCAGAAGGCCGAGACCCGTCCGGAGGGCTCCGGCACCGTCGCCGCACTCGATGCAGGCGTCCATCAGATCGGCAAGAAGATCGTTGAAGAGGCCGCCGAGGTCTGGATGGCCGCCGAGTACCAGTCTGATGCGGAGACCGCCGAGGAGATCTCCCAGCTGCTCTACCATCTGCAGGTCATGATGATCGCCAAGGGCATCGCCCCCGAGGACGTCTACAAGTACCTCTAGAACCTCCCGGTCGAGTTCACCCACACCGCCATCACCTGCACACGAAAAGACGAGATCCCTATGCTGCGCATTGCTGTTCCGAACAAGGGCGCCCTCTCCGAGGCCGCCATGGAGATGCTCTCCGAGGCCGGCTACGTCCAGCGCCGCGACCGGCGCGAACTGGTCATGCTCGATGAGGAGAACGGGGTGGAGTTCTTCTACCTGCGGCCCCGCGACATCGCCGTCTACGTCGGTGCCGGCACGCTCGACGTCGGCCTCACCGGACGCGACCTCTTCCAGGACGCCCGAGTCGACCACGGAGCCGAGGAGGTGCTCGGCCTCGGATTCGGCAAGTCCACCTTCCGCCTGGCAGGGCCCGCCGGGCGCTTCAGCAGCGCCGCGGACCTCGCCGGCACCCGGGTCGCCACCAGCTACGACGGTCTGCTCGCCCAGTGGTTCCAGGACCAGGGCGTGCCCGATGTCGAGGTGGTCCACCTCGACGGCGCGGTGGAGACCTCCGTGCGGCTCGGCGTGGCTGACGCCATCGCCGATGTGGTTGAGACCGGCAACACGCTCAAGGCGGCCGGGATGGAGACCTTCGGGGACCCGATCATGGAATCCGAGGCGATTCTGATCTCCGGGCGCGGGCAGCACCCCGAGGGACTGGACCGGCTGATCCGGCGTCTGCAGGGCGTCCTGGTCGCGGCCCAGTACGTGATGATGGACTACGACGTGCACCGGGACCTGCTCCCGGCGGCCTCCGCGATCACCCCGGGGCTGGAATCACCGACCATCTCGCCGCTTGCGGATGAGAACTGGGTGGCGGTGCGCTCCATGGTGCCGGCCAAGAAGACGAACCAGCTGATGGACGAGCTCTACGAGATCGGCGCCCGCGCGATCCTGGTCTCCTCCATCCACGCCTGCCGGATCTGATCGCGGGGCCGCCGATGACACTTGCAGTCCGAGTCATCCCCTGTCTCGACGTCGACGCCGGTCGCGTGGTCAAGGGGGTCAATTTCGAGAACCTCCGCGATGCCGGAGACCCGGTGGAGCTGGCCCACCGCTACAACCGGGCCGGCGCCGACGAGCTGACCTTCCTCGACGTCACCGCCTCCTCCGCCGACCGGGAGACCACCTACGACGTGGTCACACGCACCGCTGAAGAGGTCTTCATCCCGCTCACCGTGGGCGGCGGGATCCGCTCGCCGCAGGACGTGGACCGGCTGCTGCGCACCGGGGCCGACAAGGTCTCGATCAATACCGCCGCCGTCTCCCGCCCCGAGGTGATCAACGAGATCGTCGGCCGCTTCGGCAACCAGGTCCTGGTGCTCTCCCTCGATGCTCGGCGCAGCGACGCCACCTCTTCCGGTTTCGAGGTCACCACCCACGGCGGCCGCACCGGCACCGGGATCGACGCGCTGAGCTGGTGCCGCGAGGCCGCCGAACGCGGAGTGGGGGAGATCCTGCTGAACTCCATCGACGCCGACGGCACCCGGGACGGGTTCGACACCGAGATGATCGCCGCGGTGCGCGCGATGACCCGGGTCCCGCTGATCGCCTCCGGCGGCGCCGGGGTCCCGGCTCACTTCCCACCCGCCATCGCGGCCGGCGCCGACGCGGTCCTGGCCGCCTCGATGTTCCACTTCGGTCCCGATGACATGATCGCCCAGGTCAAAGACGCCATACGATCCGCCGGACACCCGGTGAGATGAGGTTCGCATGAGCAGCAGCGAAGACACCGAGACGCCACTCCTGCCAGAGTCGGTGCGCGAGGCCGTGCGCTTCAACGCCGATGGACTGGTGCCGGTGATCACCCAGGACGCCGAGACCTCCGAGGTGCTGATGCTGGCCTGGATGAACGCCGAGGCGCTGGGGATCACCCTGGCAACGGCCCAGGGGGTGTACTTCTCCCGGTCCCGCCAGGAGCTCTGGCGCAAGGGCGCCACCTCCGGCAACGTGCAGCAGGTGGTCTCGCTGGCGCTGGACTGCGACGGCGACACCGTGCTGATGCGCGTGGAGCAGTCCGGACCCGCCTGCCACACCGGAACCACCAGCTGCTTCACCGGACGGGAGATCACCGATGCATGACCTCGGCACCGTGGTTCCCGGACCCGAGGAGTTCCTCGAGCTGGCCCATGACCACCGGGTGATCCCGGTGACCATGACCCTGCTCGCCGACTCCCACACCCCGCTGAGCATCTACCGGGCGCTGGCCACCGACGCCGCAGGGGCCGCCCGCCCCGGCACCTACCTGATGGAGTCCGCCGCCCCCGGCGCGGCCTGGTCCCGACACTCCTTCATCGGCGTGCGCACCTCCGCCACGCTCAGCGAACGCGACGGCGCCGCGCACTGGATCGGTGAGCCGCCGGTCGGGACCCCGCGAAGGCACCACCGCCGCGGTGGCTGCGGAGACACCCTGGAGTTCCTGGCCAGCCCCGCCACCGCCGGCGGCGATGCCGCCAGCCCCGCCACCGCAGACGCCGCAGGACCATCCGGGCGCCCGGACCGCAGCGTCCCGGGCCGGCCCTTCATCGAGGAGCTGCCGCACCTGACCTCTGGCCTGGTCGGCTACGCCGGCTGGGACGTCATCCGGCACTGGGAGAAGCTGCCCCACCCGCCGATTGATGACCTGCACATCCCCGAGATGGCGATGAACCTGGTCTCGGACCTGGCGGTGCACGACAACCGCGACGGCACCGTCACCCTGGTGGCCAACGCGATCAACTTCGACGGCCAGGACACCGGCGCCGAACGGGCCTACGCCGACGCCGTCGCCCGGCTGCACCAGATGAGCGCCAAGCTCGCCGAGCCCGTGGCGCCGGTGATCTCCACCGCCCAGCCGAACTGGGGCGCCGCGGTCAAGCAGGACCTCACCGACCGGGTGATCCACGCCTGGGATCAGAACGAGTACCTGGCCACCCTGGGCAAGGCCAAGCAGGCCATCATCGACGGCGAGGTCTTCCAGATCGTGGTCTCCCGCCGGTTCGAGGTGGAGACCGAGGTCGATGCCCTCGCCGTCTACCGGATGCTGCGGCTGCTGAACCCGAGCCCGTATATGTACCTGATGCACTTCGAGACGCCCGCCGGAGAGCCCTACCAGCTCGTCGGAGCCTCCCCGGAGGCCCTGGTCACCGTGGAGGACACCACGGTGGTGACCCACCCGATCGCCGGCACCCGACCCCGCGGGGAGACCCCGAAGCAGGACGCGGAGCTCGCGGAGGACCTGCTGGCGGATCAGAAGGAGCGCGCCGAACACATCATGCTGGTGGATCTGGCGCGCAACGACCTGGCCAAGGTCTGCGTTCCCGGCTCGGTCCAGGTCACCCGATTCATGGCGGTGGAGCGCTTCAGCCATGTGATGCACCTGACCAGCCACGTCCAGGGTGAACTGGCCCCGGAGCACAGCGCCTACGACGTGCTCTCGGCGACCTTCCCCGCCGGCACCCTCTCCGGGGCGCCGAAGCCGCGTGCGCTGCAGCTGCTTGACGCCTGGGAACCCACCCGGCGCGGGATCTATGGGGGAGTGGTCGGCTACTTCGACCTCTCCGGGCGCATGGACGCCGCCATTGCGATCCGCTCCGCGCTGCTGAAGGACGGCCGCGCCTACGTCCAGGCCGGCGGAGGCATCGTGGCGGACTCCGACGACGACGCCGAACGTGAGGAAACCGTGAACAAGGCCGCCGCCCCGCTGCGCGCGGTACTGGCAGCCGACCGTCTGGAGCACACATGAGCGAGACCACCCCGGCCCCGGAGAACCCCGGTCCCGAGCAGCGCCGCGGATCAGCCTCCTCGCGTCTGCGCGGGATCCTGACCCGCCGCGGGGTGGTGCTGATGTCCCTGGTGGGCGGCGCGCTGCTGCTGATCTCCTCCACCATGACCTGGGTGCAGGCCTACGGCCTGGGTTCGACCTCCACGGTCCAGGAAGTGGCCATCACCGGCGCTGACCTGGCCGAGACCGTCACGGCCATGGGCCTGGTCGGCCTCGCCGCCGGCATCGCGGTCACGATCGCGAAGCGGCTGGGCCGGATCGTGATCGGTGCGGTGCTCTTCGGCGCGGCCGGCATCGCGCTGCTCGCCATCCGCTCGGTGCTCGCGGACCCGGCCAACGCCGCCTCCGCCGCGCTGGGCGAGATCACCGGCACCACCGCCGATGCCCAGCGCTACGAGCTCAGCATGGCCGTGTGGCTCGGCTTTACCGGGGCGCTGCTGCTGCTCATCGCCTCGATCGCGCTGCTGGTGGTCTCCCACCGCTGGCCCGACCGGAGGTCGCGCAAATATCAGGTCGCCTCCGCCGAGGACGCCGCGGCAGACGGCTCCCAGGCGCCCGCGGGCAATCCCGGTGCCCACGGCACCGGCGCAGGAAACCAGCCCGGCGCGGGGAACCGCCCTGGTTCTGCGAACCGGCCCGGCGGACCAGAGAGCGGTCCCGATGAGTTCGACCTCTGGGACGGGCTCTCCGAGGGCCAGGACCCCACAGACCCGCAGCGCTGAAACCTGCGACGGTGCTGCCGGGGCAGGTTTCGCGCGGCGACGTCACCGACGACGCGGCGCAGCCATACGTGGCAGAATGGGGCGCAGAATCGAATGAGCACTGCCGCACGTTCTAGAGAGGACCAGAATGGCCAACACCACTGCTCTGCGCGACACCGAGCCAGCCCCCGGCGAGAAGATCGATGACGAGTACATCCATCACGATCACATCGGCCACGGCTCCACGCCGGCAGCCTGGGCGCTGAGCCTCACGATCATCCTCGGCTCGATCATCGCCGGACTCGGCATGGTGCTCGAGGTCTGGGTGATGGTCTGGATCTCGATCCTGTTCCTCCCGCTGGCTCTCGTCCTCGGCATGGTGCTCAAGGCCAAGGGCTACGGTGTGGAGATGGACTCCAACGCGGTGCTCAAGAACGGTGAGAGCGCCCGCGACCACCAGGGTCCGGCCAGCACGGACAACTCCCGCAGCGGCAAGGACAAGCGGCGGCCCAAGACCGCCGCCCACTGAATGGTGAGCGTCCTCGACTCGATCATCACCGGGGTCCGCGAAGACCTCCAGGCCCGTCGGGCCCTGATCCCGCATGAGCAGATAGTGGCCGCCGCGGCCGCTGCCGCCCCGGCGCTGGACGCCCACGCCGCGCTGCTGGCCGGGCGCGAGGATCCGCACGGCGTGCGGATCATCGCCGAGGTCAAGCGTTCCTCACCCTCGAAGGGTGCCCTGGCCGAGATCCCCGATCCGGCCAGACTCGCGAGGTCCTACCAGGACGGCGGAGCCGCGGTGATCAGCGTGCTCACCGAGGGCCGCCGGTTCAACGGGAGCCTGGCCGACCTCGACGCGGTGCGCGCCGCCGTGGAGATCCCGGTGCTGCGCAAGGACTTCATGGTCGAGGAGTACCAGTTCTACGAGGCCCGCGCCCATGGCGCTGACCTGGTGCTGCTGATCGTGGCGGCACTCGAGGACGAGAAGCTGCGCGACTTCCTGGCCCTGACCCACGAACTGGGCATGGAAGCCCTGGTCGAGGCGCACACCGAGGAAGAGATCGCCCGCGCCCTCGCACTGGGCGCCAAGATCGTCGGGGTCAACGTGCGCAACCTCAAGACCCTGGAGGTCGACGTCGCGCACTACGCCACGATGGCCCAGCACCTGCCCGCCGATGTGGTGCGGATCGCGGAATCCGGGGTCACCTCAGCACAGGTGGTCGCCGACTACGCCGCCCAGGGAGCCGACGCCGTGCTGGTCGGAGAGGCGCTGGTCAAGGACGGAGAGCCGGAGACCGCGCTGCGCAGCTTCCGCTCCGCCAGCCTGGTCTGAGCCCGTCGCAGCTCGGTCCTGCGATCCGAGCGTCGTTGAACCGAAGCCTTCGCCCACCTCGGGCGTCGCAGAATTCCACAAGCGCCGCGCTGGATGACCAGAGCGGCGCAGAACATCGAGGAGAGATCATGAGCGCTCCTGCTGAGGAGACACAGAAGTACCGCGACCACGAAGGGCCCTATTTCGGGAGCTTCGGCGGACGCTGGATGCCGGAATCGCTCGTCGCCGCCCTCGATGAGGTCGAGCAGACCTTCCGTGAGGCGAAGGAGGACCCGGAGTTCCTCGCCGAGGTCTACCGTCTCGGCCGGGACTACACCGGGCGTCCCTCGCTGCTGACCGAGGTCAAGCGTTTCGCCGCCGAGGCCGGGCCTGCCCGGATCTTCCTCAAGCGCGAGGACCTCAACCACACCGGCTCGCACAAGATCAACAACGTGCTCGGCCAGGCGCTGCTCGCCAAGCGCATGGGCAAGACCCGACTGATCGCCGAGACCGGCGCCGGCCAGCACGGTGTCGCCACCGCCACCGCCGCCGCCCTGATGGGCATGGACTGCGTGGTCTACATGGGCTCCGAGGACACCCGCCGGCAGGCGCTCAACGTCGCCCGGATGCGGCTGCTCGGGGCCGAGGTGGTCCCGGTGGACCACGGCGCGAAGACGCTGAAGGACGCGATCAACGAGGCGCTGCGCGACTGGGTGGCCTCGGTGGAGCACACCCATTACCTGCTGGGCACCGTGGCCGGACCGCACCCGTTCCCGGAGATGGTCCGCTGGTTCCACCAGGTCATCGGCGACGAAACCCGCGAGCAGATCCTCACCATGGAGGGACGCCTGCCCGATGCCGTGGCCGCATGCGTGGGCGGGGGATCCAACGCCATGGGCCTCTTCCACGGCTTCCTGGATGACCCCGAGGTGGCGCTCTACGGCTTCGAGGCAGGTGGCGACGGCGTCGAGACCGGCCGGCACGCCTCGGCGATCACGCTGGGCCGCTCCGGGGTGCTGCACGGCGCGCGCTCCTTCCTGATGCAGGACGAGGACGGCCAGACCGTGGACTCACACTCGATCTCCGCCGGACTGGACTATCCCTCGGTCGGCCCGGAGCACGCCTACCTCGCCGAGACCGGACGGGCCATCTACGAACCGGTGACCGACGCTGAGTGCATGGCCTCCTTCGAGATGCTCTGCCGCACCGAGGGCATCATCCCCGCCATCGAATCGGCCCACGCTCTGGCCGGCGTCGCCCGGCTCTCCCGCAAGTGGGGCGCCGAGGGCGAGGGCAAGATCATCATCATCAACCTCTCGGGCCGCGGCGACAAGGACGTGGAGACCGCCGCAGAATGGTTCCGGATGCTTCCGGGCCAGGAGAACGACCCGGTGGCCGAGACCGAGACCGCCGAGAAGACCGGGGACGAGAGCCCGTCCCCGGCACCCGAGACGGGAGTCCAGTCATGAGCACCGAAGCCACCCCGGCAGAGCCCAGCACGCAGGCGCCGGAGACCGCATCCAGGACGGCCGAGGCCATCGAGGCCGCCCGCGCCCAGGGCCGCGCCGCCTTCATCGGCTACCTCCCGGCCGGCTACCCGGACAAGGAGACCTCCATCGCGGCCGCCATCGAGCTGGCACGCAACGGGGCCGACGTGATCGAGATCGGGGTGCCCTACTCCGATCCGGTGATGGACGGCCCGGTCATCCAACAGGCCACCACCGAGGTGCTGGCCCGCGGGTTCCGGCTCCCCGAGGTCTTCGAGATCGTGGCAGCCGTGGTCGAGGCCACCGACGCCGCGGTGCTGGTGATGACCTATTACAACCTGATCGACCGTATGGGCGCCGAGGAGTTCGCCCGGCGTCTCGCCGAGGCCGGCGGGGCCGGCGCGATCACCCCGGACCTGATCCCCGATGAGGCCGGCGAATGGATCGCCGCCACCGAGAAGCACGGGCTGGACCGGGTGTTCCTCACCGCCCCGACCTCCTCACCGGAACGGGTGGCGCAGATCGTCTCGGCCTCCCGCGGCTTCGTCTACGGCGTCTCGGTGATGGGCGTGACCGGTGCCCGCGACCAGGTCTCCGACGCCGCAGAACGGGTGGTCAACGCCGCCCGCAGCGCGGGCGCCGAACGAGTCTGCGTGGGACTCGGGGTCTCCACCCGGGCCCATGTGGAAGAGATCGGCCGCTACGCCGACGGCGTCATCGTGGGCACAGCACTGGTCGCCGCGCTGCGCGACGGCGGGCCCTCCGCCGTGGCGGCGCTGACCGCCGAGCTCACCGGAGCCGAGACCGGTCGATGACTTCGCGGCCGCCGGTGCGGACCCGGGTCCGGGAGAGCTTCAACTCCCGGACCGTGTTCATCCTGGCGGCCGTCGGGTCCGCAGTGGGCCTGGGGAACATCTGGCGGTTCCCCTACGTCACCTACGAGAACGGTGGCGGGGCGTTCCTGATCCCCTATCTGATCGCGCTGCTCACCGCCGGGCTGCCGATCCTGCTCTTCGACTATGCCCTGGGGCACCGGTTCCGCGGGTCCCCGCCCCTGGCCTTCAGACGGCTGCACCGGCACGCCGAGCCGATCGGCTGGATCCAGGTGGGAATCTGCTTCCTGATCTCCATCTACTACGCCGCCATCATCGCCTGGGCCGCGATGTACACCTGGTATTCCTTCACCCAGGCCTGGGGTGAGGACGCCGAGAGCTTCTTCTTCACCGAGTATCTGCAGTACGACGGGGCAGGCACCGAGGGCACGGGGCTCTCGATGGACTTCGTGGCGCAGGTCGGTTGGCCGCTGATCGCTGTCTGGGTGGTGCTGCTCCTGGCTCTGGGACTCGGCGTCCGGCGGGGGATCGCGCGGGTCTCGATCTACGGGATCCCGGTGCTGTTCGTGATGTTCCTGATCCTGGTGGGCTACTCGCTCAGCCTCGACGGAGCGCTGACCGGGCTCAACGCCCTGTTCACCCCCGACTGGAACGCCCTGACCGACGCAGGCGTCTGGATCCAGGCCTACGGGCAGATCTTCTTCAGCCTCTCGGTGGGCTTCGGGATCATGGTCACCTACGCCTCGTATCTGAAGCGCAGGTCCAACGCCACCGGCTCAGGGCTGGTGGTCGGGTTCGCGAACTCATCCTTCGAGCTTCTCGCCGCCATCGGCGTGTTCTCCGCGCTGGGCTTCATCGCCGTCGCGGCGAACACCGCCGTGGACGAGGTGGCCTCCTCAGGGCTCGGCCTGGCCTTCGTGGCCTTCCCCACCATCATCAGCGAGGCGCCGGCCTCCGCGCTGCTCGGCGTGCTCTTCTTCGGCTCGCTGACGCTGGCCGGCATCACCTCGCAGATCTCGGTGCTCGAGGTGGCGATCTCCTCGGTGAAGGACAAGACGGGATGGTCCCGACCGGTCACCGTCGGTGTCGTCGGTGGGTCCAGCGCACTGATCTCCGTGGTCCTGCTCGGCGGGGTCTCCGGGCTCACGGTGCTCGATGTGATCGATGCGTTCTCCAACAATGTCGGCATCGTCGCCGCCGCGTTCATTGCGGTCCTCTCCGTCACCTGGGGCTTCCGGCGCCTCGACGTGCTCGCGGCCGGGATGAACGCCTACGGTTCGATCCAGCTGGGACGGATCTGGAAGTCGCTGATCGGGGTGGTCATCCCGGTCGTCCTGGGGGTGCTGTTGGTGATCGACATCCGCGCGAAGGTCACTGATGGCTACGGCGGGTTCGACACCTGGGTCGTGATGACCTTCGGCTGGGGAGCTCTCGCCTTCGTGGCGGTGGCCGCCGTGGTGATGACCGCGCTGCCCTGGCGAGACGCATCTGCCCTGCACGCTGAGGCGCTCGAGGAAGAGGCCGAGCCAGAGAAATCCGAGCACCGGACGGGAGCCCGAGACTGATGGACACCGATGCCCTGATCATGATGATCGTGGCCCTGGCCACGGTCTGGGGCGGCCTCGCGGCCGCCGTCGCCCACCTGAGGCGACACCCGGACGGCTCCTGACCTCGTGGCCGAGGACGGCCCGACCGCTGGTCGCACGGAGGCAGGCTCAGGCCATAGACTGCACCGGATCCCGAATTCAGCCCGCCCCCAGCTCAGCAGGGGAGGGTGACTCACACCGCGAGAGGACCCCGTGTTCAACACTTCAACTCCGGTCGGCGCCCTGCAGGCCGCCGCTGAGGCCACCGCCTCGGCCACGGCGCAGATCAGCGCAGCCTTCCCCTCCCCGCCCACGGACGGGATCGATCTCGTCGGCCCGCTGCGGATCGGGTTCTACGGTCTGGCGATCGGTCTGGGCATCCTGGTGGCGTACTTCGTCTCCAGCCGGCTCTGGAAGTCCCGCGGCGGCAGCCCCGAGAACGTCTTCGACGCGCTGATCTGGGCCGTGCTGCTCGGCATCGTGGGCGGTCGGCTCTATCACGTGATCACCTCCCCGGACGCCTACTTCGGGGAGGACGGCGACCTCTCGCTGATCCCGCAGGTCTGGCTGGGCGGCCTGGGCATCGTCGGCGCCGTCGCGCTGGGCGCCGTCGGCGTCTGGTTCGCCTGCCGGCGCTACGGCATGAAGTTCGGCGCCTTCGCCGACGTGATCGTGCCCGGCGTGATCCTGGCCCAGGCCATCGGACGCTGGGGCAACTACTTCAACCAGGAGCTCTACGGCGCTCCCACCAACCTTCCCTGGGGCCTGGCGATCGACACCACCCAGCGCCACCAGGCGCCGCCGCTGGGTGCCAGCGAGTCCACGCTGTACCACCCGACCTTCCTCTACGAGAGCATCTGGAACCTCATCGGGTTCTTCCTGCTGATCGCGCTCTACCGCCGCTTCGCCGTGAAGCAGGGCCTGATCGCCTGGACCTACGTGGCGTACTACTCGCTGGGCCGGTTCTGGATCGAATCGCTGCGCATCGATGAGATCAACAAGTCCACCCAGTGGATCAATATCTTCGGCCTCGAATGGCGCCTGAACATGTGGATGTCGGTGTTCCTGTTCGTCCTCGCGCTGGGCATGCTGATCTGGCTCTGGACCCGACGCCCGCGCACCGACGCGGCGCTGGCCGAGGAGCTGGAGATCTACCGCCCCGGGCAGGGCCCGCGCGGATCCGAGGACCACGCCGCAATGGCGGCCCGGTCCGAGTCCGGAGACACCGTGCTGGTCCCGGCCGGGGCGCAGCCGACCCCCTCCCAGGACGCCGCGCAGACCGGTGAGCCGACCTCGCCCACCGCCGGAAACCACGCCGGAGACCACGCTGCAGACGAGGCCGGAGACCACGCCGGAGATGCCCCCGGCACCGCCGGTGACAGCGCAGCATCGGAGACCGGCGGCAGCGCTGGATCCGCCGGTCAGAACATCGAACCGGGCGAGGAGTCCGCCGGTCCGGACGAGACGAACAGTCCCAAATCCTGAGATCAGACTTGCCACCGGCAGGTCAGGGTTGCAAGATTGACCTCATCCCCTGGCGTCAGCCAGGACCACGACGGCGGCGCGCCGACCAAATCGCGCCGTGGCAGTCAAGCGCAGGGACACACCCCCGCAGAGCGCACCGGTGGCAGCGTCATGCAGGACTGAAGACCGACGGATCTGAGGACTTCCTCGCAGACCGGGACGCACACAGTCTCGAAGAGCTGGGAGAATAAGCTCAGACTCCATGCATCAGAGATCCGCGCATAAAGGATCCGTGCACCATAGAAGGGGCCGATGATGTCCCCTCCCCATGAAACGTCCGCATGCGGAGGAAGGAAGAGCTTCATGTCTACTCTCGGATCACCGGGAACCGGCGCAGCTGCCACGGCAGACTCGCCCCAGGCCATGAGTCCCTATCAGCGCTTTGCCGCTTTCCCTGAGAAGGCTGGACTCTACGACCCCGCCAATGAGCACGAGAACTGCGGCATGGCCGCCGTGGCCACGCTGCGCGGAGAGCCGGGCCACGACATCGTGGACCACGCCCTGGTGGCGCTGCGCAACCTCGAGCACCGCGGCGCCGTGGGCGGCGACGTGGGCACCGGCGACGGCGCCGGACTGCTCACCCAGATCCCGGACGAGTTCTTCCGCGCGGTCACCGAGTTCGAGCTCCCGCCGATGGGGGAGTACCTCGCCGGCACCGCATTCCTGCCGCAGTCACCGGCCGAGCGCGAGTCGATGTGCGCCAGCTTCGGCGAGCTCGCCGAGGAACAGGGCCTGATCGTGCTGGGCTGGCGCGATGTCCCGGTGGACGCCTCGATGATCGGCAGCCTCGCCAAGGAGTCCATGCCGTACTTCCGGCAGGTCTTCCTCGGCTTCGCCGCCGAGGACTCCATCGCCTACCAGGAGTCCGCCTCGGGCACGCTGGACCAGCGCGGATGGCGCCTGCGCAAGCGCGGACAGAACCGGCTCGGGGTCTACTTCCCCTCGCTGTCCTCGAAGACCATCACCTATAAGGGGATGCTCACCACCGCGCAGCTCGAGCCGTTCTTCCCGGACCTCTCGGATGAGCGGTACAAGACCACCCTGGGCATCGTGCACTCGCGCTTCTCCACCAACACCTTTCCCTCCTGGCCGCTGGCCCAGCCGCTGCGCAACATCGCGCACAACGGCGAGATCAACACGGTCAAGGGCAACCGCAACTGGATGCGCGCCCGGCAGTCGGTCATGGCCTCGGAGCTGCTCGGCGAGGACCCGGAGTCGCTGTTCCCGATCTGCACCCCCGGCGCCTCGGACTCCACCAGCTTCGACGAGGCCGCCGAGCTGCTGATGCTCTCCGGACGCCCGCTGGCCCAGTCCATGCGCATGATGATCCCTGAGGCCTGGGAGAACCACGAGACCATGGACCCCGATCTGCGGGCGTTCTACCAGTACCACGCCCAGCTCATGGAGGCCTGGGACGGCCCCGCCGCGATCGCGTTCACCGACGGCCAGCAGGTCGGGGCGATGCTGGACCGCAACGGACTGCGCCCGGCCCGCTACTGGGTCACCGACGACGGCCTGGTCGTGATGTCCTCCGAGGTCGGCGTCCTGGACCTGGAGCCCTCCTCGATCGTGCGCAAGGGCCGCGTCGCCCCGGGCATGATGCTGCTGCTGGACACCGTCGAGGGCCGAATCATCGAAGACGCCGAGATCAAGGCCGATCTGGCCTCCTCGCGCCCTGGGCCGACTGGGTCCGGGAGAACCTGGTCAAGCTCGCCGACCTCCCGGAGCGCCTCCACGTGCGCCACCCCTCGGAGTCGGTGCGGCTGCGCCAGCAGACCTTCGGCTACACCCACGAAGAGCTGCGCGTGCTGATCGGCCCGATGGCCACCGCCGGTGCCGAGCCGCTGGGCGCCATGGGCACCGACACCCCGATCGCGGTGCTCGCCGACCGCCCCCGGCTGCTCTTCGACTACTTCGTGCAGACCTTCGCCCAGGTGACCAACCCGCCGCTGGACGCGATCCGCGAGGAGCTGGTCACCTCCCTGGGACTGCACATCGGCCCCAGCGGCAACCTGCTCAGCAACGAACAGGTCCGCTCCCGCCAGGTCGCCCTGGACTTCCCGGTGATCAACAACGACGAGCTCGCCAAGATCGCGAACATCCGCAACGACGACGGCGCGAAGATCACCCTGAAGGTCCGCGCGCTCTACCGCGCCGGATCCCGGGAGGAAGAGCTGCGCCAGCGGATCCGCGAGATCTGCGAGAAGGTCTCCGCCGCGGTCAACCGTGGGGTCAGCTACATCGTGATCTCCGACCGTGACTCCAACGCCCAGTGGGCGCCGATCCCCTCGCTGCTGGTGCTCTCCGCGATCCACCACCACCTGCTGAAGTCCGCCAACCGCACCAAGGTCTCCCTGGTGGTCGAAGCCGGAGACGTCCGCGAGGTCCACCATGTGCCTGCCTGATCGGCTACGGCGCGGCCGCAGTGAACCCCTACCTGGCCATGGAGACCGCCGAGGACATGGTCCGCCGCGGCGACCTGACCGCGGTCGACGAGGAACAGGCGGTGCACAACCTGCTCACCGCGCTGGGCAAGGGCGTGCTGAAGATCATGTCCAAGATGGGCATCTCCACCGTTGCCTCCTACTGCGGTGCACAGACCTTCGAGGCCGTGGGCCTGGCCCAGAACGTGGTGGACCAGTACTTCTCCGGGACCCACTCGCCCATGGGCGGGGTCGGGCTCGATGCGCTCTCCACCGAGACCCTGGAACGCCACTCCCGGGCCTACCCGGCCGACGGCAACGACCTCGGGCGCGGCAACGAGCTCGAGATCGGCGGGGAATACCAGTGGCGCCGCGAAGGCCCGCCGCACCTGTTCAACCCGCAGACCGTCTTCAAGCTCCAGCACTCCACCAAGACCCGCCGGTATGACATCTTCAAGCAGTACTCCAAGGCGGTCGATGACCAGTCCGAGGCGTTGCTGACCCTGCGCGGGCTCTTCAAGCTCAGCTCCGAGCGGACCGCGGTGCCGATCGAGGAGGTCGAATCCGTCGCCGAGATCGTCAAGCGGTTCAACACCGGGGCGATGAGCTACGGCTCGATCTCCCAGGAGGCCCACGAGACCCTCGCGATCGCGATGAACCGGCTCGGCGGACGCTCCAACACCGGTGAGGGCGGGGAGCACCCGGCCCGGCTCGAAGACCCCGAGCGGCGCTCGGCGGTCAAGCAGATCGCCTCCGGACGCTTCGGGGTGACCAGCCAGTACCTGACCCACGCCGATGACCTGCAGATCAAGATGGCCCAGGGCGCCAAGCCCGGCGAGGGCGGCCAGCTCATGGGCAAGAAGGTCTACCCCTGGGTGGCCGAGACCCGGCACGCCACCCCCGGAGTCTCCCTGGTCTCCCCGCCGCCGCACCACGACATCTACTCCATCGAGGACCTGGCCCAGCTGATCTTCGACCTCAAGCGCGCCAACACCGGCGCCCGGGTCCACGTGAAGCTGGTCTCGCTGCATGGGGTCGGCACCGTGGCGGCCGGCGTGACCAAGGCCAAGGCCGACGTCGTGCTGATCTCCGGACACGACGGCGGCACCGGCGCCTCGCCGCTGAACTCGCTCAAGCACGCGGGCACTCCCTGGGAGCTCGGGCTGGCCGAGGCGCAGCAGACGCTGATGCTCAACGGGCTGCGCGAACGCGTCACCGTGCAGGTCGACGGGCAGCTCAAGACCGGGCGCGACGTGATCATCGCCGCGCTGCTCGGCGCCGAGGAATACGGCTTCGCCACCGCCCCGCTGGTGGTCTCGGGCTGCATCATGATGCGGGTCTGCCACCTGGACACCTGCCCGGTCGGCGTCGCCACCCAGAACCCGGTGCTGCGCGAGCGCTACACCGGCCAGGCCGACCACGTGGTCAACTTCTTCGAGTTCGTCGCCCAGGAGGTGCGTGAATACCTGGCCGAGCTGGGCTTCCGCACCCTGGACGAGGCGATCGGGCATGTCGACGCGATCGACATGGACGACGCCAAGCGGCACTGGAAGACCACCGGGCTGGATCTGGGTGCCGTGCTGGACAGCTACGACCCCAACGACCCGGTCACCGCCTCGATGCTGCGCCGCACCCGCGGACAGGACCACGAGCTGGAGAAGCACTTCGACATGGGCCTGATCGAGCTCGCCGGCCAGGCCATCGCCCACGGCGAGAAGGTGATGATCGAGAAGAAGGTGATCAACACCGACCGCTCGGTGGGCACCATGCTCGGCCACGAGGTGACCAAGGCGCAGGGCCTGAAGATGCTGGAGAACAACACCATCGTGGTGCAGCTCACCGGTGAGGCCGGGCAGTCCCTCGGGGCCTTCCTGCCGCACGGGATCACGCTGCACCTCTCCGGGGACGCCAACGACTATGTGGGCAAGGGACTCTCCGGCGGGCGGATCATCGCCCACCCGGACCCTGCCGCGCCGCTGGTCGCAGAGCGCAACGTCATCGCCGGCAACGTGATCGGCTACGGCGCGACCGCCGGAGAGATGTTCCTGCGCGGCCAGGTCGGAGAACGCTTCCTGGTGCGCAACTCCGGGGCCACCGCCGTGGTCGAAGGCATCGGTGACCACGGCTGCGAGTACATGACCGGAGGCCAGGCGCTGATCCTGGGACCCACCGGGCGCAACTTCGGGGCAGGCATGTCCGGAGGCACCGCGTTCCTGGTGGACTTCGACGAGGAGAAGATCAACTCGCAGGCCCGGCTCAACGGGGACCTGCTGCTGCTGGAACCCGACGAGGAGGACCGCGCGATCATCGGGGACCTGCTGCGCCGGCACCACGAGGAGACCGGCAGCGCAGTGGCCGAAGCCCTGCTTGAAGATCTCGAGACGACCTATTCGCGCATCACCAAGGTGCTCCCGCGCAACTACGACGCCGTGCTCCGCGCCCGCTCCAGCGCCCTCGACGAGGGTCTGGATCCCGATGGCGACGCAGCATGGCAGAAGATTCTGGAGGCGACCCGTGGCTGATCCGCGTGGATTCATGAAGCACCGAGAGCGCCAGGACCGGCCCTCTCGCCCCATCCCGGTCCGGATCATGGACTTCAACGAGGTCTATGAGCGCAATGAGCGCGGCATCGTGGCGACCCAGGCCAGCCGTTGCATGGACTGCGGGATCGCGTTCTGCCACACCGGCTGCCCGCTGGGGAACCTGATCCCGGAGTGGAACGACCTGATCTGGCGCGACCAGTGGGAGGAGGCCTCCTCCCGGCTGCACATGACGAACAACTTCCCCGAGTTCACCGGGCGGATCTGCCCGGCCCCCTGCGAGACCTCCTGCGTGCTGGGCATCAACCAGCCCGCGGTCACGATCAAGCAGTCCGAGGTCTCGATCGCCGATGAGGCCATCGCCCGCGGCTACGTGGAACCGGTGCTGCCCCAGCGCCTCACCGGCAAGACCGTGGCCGTGGTGGGCTCCGGACCGGCCGGCATGGCCGCCGCCCAGCAGCTCACCCGCGCCGGGCACACCGTGGCCGTCTACGAGCGTGACGACCGGCTCGGCGGGCTGCTGCGCTACGGCATCCCGGACTTCAAGATGGAGAAGCACCACGTGGAGTTCCGCATCGATCAGATGCGTGCCGAGGGCACCCGGTTCTACACCTCCACCGAGATCGGCGCCGACATCACCTGGGACGCCCTGGAGGCCAGCTACGACGCGGTCATCCTCGCCACCGGTGCCATGGTCCCGCGCGATCTGGGCATCAACGGGCGCGAGCTCGACGGGGTCCACTTCGCCATGGAGTACCTGGTGCAGTCCAATAAGGCCACCTCAGGGGATCAGGTCGAGGGCCAGATCCGCGCGGACGGCAAGCACGTCGTCGTCCTGGGCGGCGGGGACACCGGTGCCGACTGCATCGGCACCGCCCACCGCCACGGCGCCGCCTCGGTGACCACCCTGGCCATCGGCAAGGAGCTGCCCTCGGAGCGCTCCGACCACGAGCCCTGGCCGATGGACCCGCGGGTCTTCGAGCTGACCAGCGCCGACGAGGAGGGCGGGGAGCGCAGCTACCTGGCCTCCACCGTGGAGTTCCTCAGCGACGACGCCGGCCGGGTGCGCGCCCTGAAGGTCGCCGAGACCCAGTACAACCCCGACGGGTCCCGCTCCCCGAAGCCCGGCTCCGAGCGCGAGATCCCGGCGGACCTGGTGCTGCTGGCGCTGGGCTTCACCGGGGCGGAGTCCGACACGCTCACCGAGCAGCTCTCGATGGACTTCGACCGGCGCGGAAACATCCACCGGGCCGAGGACTACCAGACCTCGGTGGAGGGCGTCTTCGCCGTCGGCGATGCCGGCCGCGGGGCCTCCCTGGTGGTCTGGGCCATCGCCGAGGGCCGCGCGGCGGCCGCGAAGGTGGACGAATATCTCGAAGGCGCGACCAGGCTCCCGGCCCCGGTCAAACCCTCGGATCGTGCGATTTCACTCACAGGCTGACTGTTATAGGCTCGATACGAACAATCCTGGTCCAGTGTCGTGCCAGTCCATCAACTCGCTTAACGGCACTAGAGATAGGACAAGGTGAGACATGAGACACGCCAAGATCGTTGCCACATTCGGCCCCGCCACCGCCGGCTATGAGATGACCCGCAAGCTCGTGGAGGCCGGCGTCGACGTCGCCCGGGTCAACATGAGCCACGGCGACTACAGCGTCCACGAAGAGACCTACAACACCGTCCGCGAGGTCTCCAAGGACCTGCGCCAGGCCGTGGGCATCTTCGCCGACCTGCAGGGACCCAAGATCCGGCTCGGTCGTTTCATCGAGGGGGAGCACCCGCTCGCCGTCGGGGACCGCTTCACCATCACCATCGATGACATCGAAGGCACCAAGGACCGCTGCTCCACCACGTTCAAGGGCCTGCCCGGAGACGTCAACGTCGGGGACACGCTGCTGATCGATGACGGCAAGATCGCGCTGCGCGCCGTGGAGGTCACCGCCACCGACGTGGTCACCGAGGTCACCGTGCCCGGCAAGGTCTCCAACAACAAGGGCATCAACCTGCCCGGCGTGGCCGTCTCCGTGCCGGCGATGTCGGAGAAGGACGAGGAGGACCTGCGCTGGGCCCTGCGCACCGGCTTCGACATGGTCGCGCTCTCCTTCGTCCGCGACGCCGCAGACATCGAAGCCGTGCACCGGATCATGGATGAGGAGGGACGCCGCGTCCCGGTCATCGCCAAGGTCGAGAAGCCCCAGGCGGTGGAGGCGCTGCAGGACATCGTCGACGCCTTCGACGCCGTCATGGTCGCCCGCGGCGACCTCGGCGTGGAGCTGCCCCTGGAAGAGGTCCCGCTGGTGCAGAAGCGCGCCGTGGAGCTCGCCCGCCGGTGGGCCAAGCCGGTCATCGTCGCCACCCAGGTGCTGGAATCCATGATCGACAGCCCCCGGCCCACCCGCGCGGAGGCCTCCGACTGCGCCAACGCGGTGCTCGACGGCGCCGATGCGGTCATGCTCTCCGGTGAGACCTCCGTGGGCCAGTTCCCGGTGGAGACCGTGGAGACCATGTCCCGGATCATCGAGACCACGGAGACCAAGGGTCTGAGCCGGATCCCCGAGCTCGGCACCAAGCCCAAGACCCGAGGCGGCGCGATCACCCGCGCGGCCAAGGAGATCGCGGATCAGCTCGACATCGAGCACCTGACCACCTTCACCCGTTCCGGAGACTCCGCCCGCCGGCTCTCCCGGCTGCGGCCCAAGCAGAACATCTTCGCGTTCACCCACGTCGAGCACACGCACAACATCCTGACCCTGTCCTGGGGCGTGCAGCCGCGCTGGGTGGAGTTCGCCACGCACACCGACACCATGACCGCCCAGGTGGACAAGCTGCTGCTGGAGGAGGACGCCGCGGAGCTCGGCCAGCTCGTGGTCATCGCCGCCGGGTCTCCTCCAGGACAGGCCGGGACCACCAACATGGTCAAGGTCCACCGGATCGGTGACCTGCACGACGCCAGCGACATCGAGACCCTGCGCCGCGGCGACATCGCCCCGGCGAACAAGGAGCCGGTCGGCCCCTGGCCCGCGGCCAGCGCCTCCAGCGCGTCCTAGTCGGAGCGTCCGGGCAGCGCGGCACGGCAGAGATTCAATGCTCGGGCCCAAGCCCGGGTAAGCTGGTGCCGTCCTCGTCATGGAGTCTGAGAAGACCCCTCGCCGAGGACGGCATGAGCGCCGGGGAGGCCCTGACCTCCTCGGTTCAGCCCGAATGGCGGAATCGGTAGACGCGCCGCACTCAAAATGCGGTACCACTGGTGTGTGGGTTCGAGTCCCACTTCGGGCACCTAGACGATGACCAGCCCAGCATGGGGAGCGTCCCCTCCGGGAGAGACTCCCGGCACGGCGGTCAGGGACCAGAAGGAGAACGGTGAGCGAACAGACTCCGGGCGCCGGCGAGAGCGCATCCGCGGCAGCAGAATCCCGCGCCGTCCCTGAGACGGCCGCTGCGCCGGCTGCCGAGGCGGAACGCGGCGCCGCGCCGCGCCGGGTGCTGGTCGCCGAGGACGAGACGCTCATCCGGCTCGACATCGTCGAAATCCTCACCGGCGCCGGCTACGACGTCGTCGGCGAGGCCGATAACGGCGAACGCGCCGTGGAGCTGGCCCGAGAGACCGAGCCTGACCTGGTGGTGATGGACGTGAAGATGCCCATCATGGACGGGATCACCGCGGCGCAGCTCATCGCGGAGGAGCGGATCGCCCCGGTGGTCATGCTGACCGCCTTCTCCCAGCGCGACCTGGTCGAATCGGCCCGCGAGGCCGGGGCCATGGCCTATGTGGTCAAGCCCTTCACCGAGAATGATCTGATCCCGGCGATCGAGGTCGCCATGGCGCGCTTCGACGAGATCCGCGCTCTGGAGGACGAGGTCACCTCGCTGGCGGACAAGTTCGAGACCCGCAAGCTGGTGGAGCGGGCCAAGTCCCTGCTCACCACCAAGATGGGACTCACCGAGCCGGAGGCCTTCCGCTGGATCCAGAAGACCTCGATGGACCGTCGGCTCTCGATGCGCGAGGTCGCCGAGACCGTGGTCGACCAGATGACGGACTCCCCGCCCTACCTCAAGTAACCGCTTCCCCACCTCCCGTTGAGGGGCTGATTCTCCGAGTATCTGAGGCTGTTTTCGGCCTCAACTGTTCGGAGAATCAGCCCCTCAACGCGTGGGTCACGAGGTGAGGAAACGCGTGGGTCACACGGTGAGGATCAGGGCGTCGCCCTGGCCTCCGCCACCACACAGGCCTGCGGCTCCGGTGCCGCCGCCACGGCGGGACAGCTCCAGAGCGAGGTGGAGCACCAGGCGCGCCCCGGACATCCCGACCGGGTGCCCCAGCGCGATGGCGCCGCCGTTGACGTTGAGCTTCTCCTGGGCGAGGCCCAGCTGTTTGGCCGAGGCGACGCCCACAGCCGCGAAGGCCTCATTGATCTCCACCAGATCCAGCGACTCCGGGCTGATGCCCTGCTTGCGGCAGGCCTCGGCGATGGCGTTCGCCGGCTGCAGCTGCAGCGAGGAGTCCGGGCCCGCCACCATGCCGTAGGCGCCGATCTCCGCCAGGGGAGTGAGCCCGAGTTCCCGGGCCTTCTCCGGGGTGGTCACGATGACCGCACAGGCACCATCTGAGATCTGCGAGGCTGAGGCAGCCGTGATCGTGCCCTGCTTGTGGAAGGCGGGGCGCAGCGTGCTCAGCGATTCGGCCGTGGTGCCGGCCCGGATGCCCTCGTCGCGGCTGACCGTGGTGGGCTCCCCCTTGCGCTGGGGCACCTGAACGGGGGTGACCTCGTCGTCGAAGACTCCGTTCTCCCAGGCCTGAGCGGCGCGTTCATGGGAGAGCGCGGCAAGCTGATCCTGCTCCTGCCGGGAGACCTCCACCTCTGCGGTGTTGCAGGACTCGGTCAGGGCGCCCATGTTCTGCGCGGTCGCCTGGTCGAAGAGCGCGTCATAGGCCATCGAGTCCACCAGGGAGGTATCCCCGAAGCTGAAGCCCTTACGGGATCCCGGCAACAGGTGGGGCGCATTGGACATCGATTCCATGCCGCCGGCGACCACCAGCTCACACTCGCCCGCGCGGATCAGCTGATCGGCATAGGCGATGGCGCTGAGTCCGGAGAGACAGACCTTGTTGACCGTGATCGCTGGCACATGGCCCGGGATCTCGGCGCCCAAGGCGGCGGTGCGGGCCGGGTTCTGTCCGGCTCCGGCCTGAATCACCTGTCCCATGATCACGTAGTCGACCTGATCCGGGCGGACCCCGGTCTTTTCAAGCGCGCTGCTGATCGCGGCCGAGCCGAGCTGGGCTGCGGTGAGTGAGGAGAGCCCGCCCATCAGCTTGCCGATGGGGGTGCGGCTGCCTCCGAGGATCACGGAACCGGGTGTCATAGGTGCTCCTTCATGTTCAAGACGAGTCAAGGGTGTTCTGGACCACACATATCATGTGCGGCGCCTCAGTGGATGTGCGGTGCCTCAGTGCAGTTCGACGCCGGTGGCTTCGCGCACCTGCTCCGCGCTCACCCCCGGTGCGGTCTCCACCAGCCGCATGCGCGGTTCGGCCTCGGTGCCCACGACGTCGATGACGGCCAGGTCGGTGATGATCCGGTTCACCACGGACTTCCCGGTCAGCGGCAGGGTGCAGGCCGGCAGGATCTTCGGCGAGCCGTCCTTGGCCACATGGTCCATCAGGCAGATGACCCGCTCCGCGCCGTGGACCAGGTCCATGGCGCCGCCCATGCCCTTGACCATCTTGCCGGGCACCATCCAGTTGGCGAGGTCGCCGTTCTCGGCGACCTGCATGCCGCCCAGGACGGCGACGTCGATCTTGCCGCCGCGGATCATCCCGAAGCTGGTGGAGGAGTCGAAGAACGACGCCCCGGGAAGCAGGGTGACGGTCTCCTTGCCGGCGTTGATCAGGTCCGGGTCCACGGCGTCTTCGGTGGGGTAGGGGCCCACTCCGAGGATGCCGTTCTCGGACTGGAGCACCACGGTGCGCTCGGCCGGGATGTGGTTCGGGATCAGGGTGGGCATGCCGATGCCCAGGTTCACATAGGCGCCGTCGGGGAGCTCCTCGGCGGCGCGGGCGGCCATCTGCTCGCGGGTCCAGCCCGCGTGGGTCTCGGTGGTCATGACGCGATCACTCCTTCTCGTCGCTGCGCACGGTGCGCTTCTCGATGGGCTTGTCGATCTCAGGCCCGACCTCCACGATCCGGTGCACGAAGACCCCGGGCAGGTGCACGGCGTCGGGATCGATCTCTCCGGGCTCGACGAGCTCCTCCACCTGGGCGATGCAGACCCGACCCGCCATCGCGGCGTCGGGGCTGAACTGCCGGGCGGCCTTGTTGAACACCAGGTTGCCGTGCCGGTCACCGCGCTGGGCGTGGATGAGGGAGTAGTCGGTGACGATCGATTCTTCCAGGACGAACTCGAGGGCTCGACCGTCATGGACGGTGAAGGGCCGGACCTCCTTGGGCGCGGACTGCTTCGCCACGCCGCCGGAGCCGTCGTAGGTCATCGGGATGCCGCCCTCGGCGACCTGGGTGCCCACTCCGGAGCGGGTGTAGAACGCCGGGATCCCGGCGCCGCCGGCACGCATCTTCTCTGCAAGAGTGCCCTGCGGGACGAGCTCCAGCTCGAGCTCGCCCTCCAGGTACTGCCGGGCGAACTCCTTGTTCTCTCCGACATAGGAAGAGGTCATCTTCGCGATCCGGCGCGCCGCCAGCAGCACGCCCAGGCCCCAGCCGTCCACGCCGCAGTTGTTGGACGCCACGGAGAGTCCGGAGGCGCCCTGCTCAAGCAGCGCCTCGATGAGCTGGATCGGATTGCCGGAGAGGCCGAAGCCTCCCACGGCGAGCGAGGCGCCGTCGGGGATGTCGGCCACGGCCTCGGCGGCGGTGGTCACGGTCTTGTCGATGGTCATGGGCCCTCCTCAGGGTTTCACGGACTCAGGGACTGCTGTGGACTCGGGCTCAGGAACTGCTGGGAACTCTCGGCGCGATCAGCTGATCAGCTCGCGCTCCAGCCGCCGTCCATGGCGTAGGACGTGCCGGTCACCATACCGGCCGGGTCGGAGGCCAGCCAGAGGGCGAGGGAGGCGACCTCCTCGGGCTCCACCAGCCGCTTCACAGCGGATTCGGTGAGCATGATCTGCTCGACCACCTGGTCCTCGGCGATGCCGTGGATGCGGGCCTGGTCTGCGATCTGCTTCTCCACCAGAGGGGTGCGCACATAGGCGGGGTTGAGGCAGTTGGAGGTCACCCCGTGCTCGGCGCCCTCCAGGGCGGTGACCTTGGAGAGGCCTTCCAGGGCATGCTTGGCGCTCACGTAGGCGGACTTGAACGGGCTGGCCCGCAGTCCATGGACCGAGGAGATGTTGAGGATCCGGCCGAAGCCGCGGGCGTACATGCCAGGAAGTGCCGCGCGGATCAGCAGGAACGGGGACTCCACCATC
Source organism: Nesterenkonia sp. AN1 (assembly GCF_000582475.1). NCBI lineage: Bacteria > Bacillati > Actinomycetota > Actinomycetes > Micrococcales > Micrococcaceae > Nesterenkonia > Nesterenkonia sp. AN1. The sequence goes on along the minus strand of NZ_JEMO01000009.1, from coordinate 19,916 downwards.
AGCCGGTGCATGAGCCGCCATGCCTCGGGGTCGAACTCGTGCAGCGGAGCGACCCGCTGGATGCCGGCGTTGTTGACCAGGATGTCGGCCTCGTGGATCCCGGTCTCGGCGCTGAGCTCCTGAAGCGCCGTGGTCTCGGAGAGATCCACCGTCCATGAGCTGCCGCCGATCTCTGCTGCCAGGGCTTCGGCGGCTGCGCCGTCGCGGTCACACACCGTCACCTGCGCACCGGCGGCGGCGAAGGCCCGCACGCAGGCCGCCCCGATGCCGGAGGCACCGCCGGTGACGACGGCGCGGCGGCCGGTCAGTGCGCCGGCCGGGATGGGCGAGCTGCGAGGGGAGTGCGGGTCCATGATGCTCCTTCTTCAAGGGGTGAGGATTCAAACGGGGTGTCCCGGGTGGGCTGGGTGAGCTGAGTGAGCTGGGTGTGCCGGTTGTGCCGGGGGACTGCAGAGAGGCTGCAGGGAGACTTCGGAGGGGGCCAGCTCACCCCGTGGATCAGAACCCGCCCACGGCCGAGACCAGAGCGATCAGCGCCACGACGACCAGCACCGGGATGACCAGTGTGACCATGGCGATGTCCTTATAGGACTGACGGTGGGTGAGGCCACAGACGATCAGCAGCGTGACCACGGCGCCCGAGTGGGGCAGCGTGTCCAGGCCGCCGGCGGCCATGGCGGTCAGCCGGTGCATCATCTCCAGGCTGATGCCCTCGGCCTCGGCCATGGCGCGCAGGTCCGCGCCCAGGGCGTTGAGCGCGATGGTCATGCCGCCGGAGGAGGAGCCGGTGAGCCCGGCGGTGATCGAGGTGGTGACCACGGAGGTCACCAGTGCGTTGGCGCCCATGCCGAAGACCGAGTCGCGGACCACGGCGAAGGCGGCCACCGAGGCGACGACGGCGCCGTAGCCGACCTCGGAGGCGGTGGAGAAGATCGGCAGCATGGAACGCTTGACGCCGTCGTTGAATCCGACCTTCAGCGTGCTCCACTGACCGAAGTTCATCGCGATGATCAGCGCGATGGCGCTCACGATGCCCACCAGCACGGCCCACAGGCCGGCGCGGGTGTCGTAGCTGATGGCTCCGAAGGTGTCCTCCTGCAGATAGGACCAGTCCAGGGCCGGGAAGATCAACAGGGTGCAGGCGAAGTTCACCGCGAAGACGGTCAGCAGCGGCAGGAAGGGGACCAGGCGGTTGGGCGGGGCGATCGTGGTGGTGACCGAGGAGCCGTCGTCGGAGGATCCTCCGATGACCTTCTTGGACTCCGCGGACTCGAAGGACTCACCCTTGGAGATCAAGCTGCGCCGGCGGTGCTCCAGCCACAGCAGGCCCAAGCCGAAGATCAGGGTCCCGCCGAGGACGCCCACCCCCGGTCCGGCCCATGCGCCGGTGCCGAAGAACTGCCCGGGAATGATGTTCTGGACCTGCGGGGAACCGGGCAGGGCGGTCATGGTGAAGGTGAAGATTCCCAGGGCGATGGTGCCGGGGATCAGCCGGCGCGGGATGTCAGCGACACGGAACAGCTCGCGGGCCAGCGGATACATCACGAACGCGACCACGAAGAGGCTGATCCCGCCGTAGGTCATCAGTGCGGAGGTGATCACCGTGGCGGCGATCGCTCTGCGGCTGCCGATCCAGCCGGTCACGGTGCGCGCGATCGACTCGGCGTATCCGGTCACGGTCATCAGCACCCCGAAGATCGCCCCGGTCAGGAAGATCGGGAACCAGCTGCCCACGAAGCCGGCCATCGCCGGCATGAACACCTCGGTGTAGGAGGCCAGGATCGGGGCCCCGGAGAACAGCACACAGACGACAGCGGAGATGGGAGCCGCGAGGATCACCGGCACGCCGCGATAGGCGAGGGTGATGAGCAGCAGCAGGGACACGATGATGCCAACGATGCCCAGGATCATGGAGGTCTCCTCAAGGAGGGTGGTGAGCGTGTGACGACCGTCTCGGCGTCAACGTTCAGCATGCGTGCCCCGATGTGACCTGCGCTACATTCTTTCGTTCAACAGTGCAGCGGTTATTTAGTAGCTGGCTACGAACGCGTCCAGCGGGGGAGGGCGCCCCGACGGGCGGCGAGCACCCAGGACAGCTCGATGAGGGTGTCGAGGTCTCCGAGGTCCGCACCGGTGATCTCCTGGAACCTCTGCAGCCGGTAGCGCAGCGTGTTGACGTGCACCGGGATGCTGTGGGCGGCCCGCGGGATGTTCATCCTGTGATGCAGGTAGGCCTCCACGGCCTCGAGCACATGCTCGCCGAACACTCCGGCCTCGACCAGCGGCTGCAGGTGGCGTTCCTGCAGCAGCGCGGTGACCTCCGGGCTGGCATGGACTCCCGCCCGCCAGGAGAGACGCTCCAGATCCACCACACCGGTCTGTCCCACGGCCGCGGCTGCGCGCAGCGCAGTGGAGGCGGACTCGAAGGATCGAGGCAGCTCCTCCAGGCTCACCGCCGGGCCGAGCCCGACGGTCAGCCGCTCCGGCTCCGCACTCAGCGGCGGCTCACCGATGAGGATGCCCACCAGCATGCCGGCGCGCACCGCGGTGAGCACCCGCAGTCCAGCCTGTTCGGCCCATTCCTGGAGCCGCCGCTGGCGTTCGAGGTCTGCCTCAGGCTGTGATTCTGCGGCCAGCGCGCACAGCGGGGCGGCGGTGGGGACGTCGTAGAGGGCGGCGCCGCGGGCCAGCTCGGTCGGCTCCAGCTGGGTGGCCACGGCCTCGCCGATCCAGGCCGCTCGCCGGGTGGAGTCGGCCAGGGCTCGCGAGACGTCCCGGTCTTGGTAGAGCAGCACCGCCCGGGCGGAGAACACGTCCCCCAGCTCCCACAGCAGGGTGGAGGAGGCCAGGACCTGATCTGCCGGGATGCCGTGGTCCGGGGCGTGGTCCAGCATCCGGTGCAGGATCACCGACATGCAGGCTCGGAAGCCGGCGAGCACGCTGCCCACGGGCACGCCCTGGGCGTGCCGCTCCGAGGCCAGGGCGTCGGCTTCGGCGACGTCGTCGTGGCAGGGTTCGAAGCCGGCGCGGATGGTGCGGATGCTCAGTGCGATGTTGCGCCGCACGGAGGCTTCCAGGGCGGCGGTGGGAACGTCCATGTAGCCGGGCACCGTGGCGCGGATGGTGTGGATGGTCTGCTCGAGGATGCCGCCGTCCGCCTCGAGGGCGGCCAGCAGCTGGTCCCAGGCGGCCTCGGCGGGACGCTGCTCCGCTGTCATGTGGCTCACCATACCGGCTGCCCCGCGTGACTCCCGCGTCACTCTCGCACCACTTTCACGTCGCTCTCGTGTCCCTCTGGCCTCAGCGCCCAGCGCGACCCGGCCTGGCCTGCATCGTCTGCCGGTGATTTGCATCGCGTGGTGATGTGAGTCACATTGGGGTGCGGCGGGGGCCTTGTGGCTCCCGTGTTCTGCGTAATCGACCTGAAGGAGCTCAGCTGATGGCTGTCCGGTATTCCTCTGCCACTGAAGCGATGCATGAACGCTTGTTCGAGGGCATCACCCTCGTTCTCGGAGCGTCCGGCCGCACCCGCATTCCCGCGGGGCGTGACGCATGACCGCTACACGGCAGGACGCCGCAGGCAACAGCGCCGTTCTCGGCAGGGTGATGCGACCGCTGAACTCCCTGGTGGAGAAGCTGATCCCCTCGGCCCTGGTCTTCGCGATCGCACTGACCTTCATCGTGGGTGCTCTGGCGCTGATCTTCACCGACGCCGGCCCGATCCAGGTCGTCGAGGAATGGGGCATCGGCCTTGCCGGGCTGCTGGAGTTCATCACCCAGATGGCCCTCATCCTCTTCCTGGGCTACATCCTGGCCAACACGAGACCAGCCCGAAAGCTGCTGCGCCGCCTGGCCACAGTCCCCAGAACAGCGATCCAGGCCTACCTGTTCGTGTTCCTGATCGCCGCCCTGGCAAGCCTGATCACCTGGGGCCTGGGACTGGTGGTCGGTGGCCTGCTGGCGCGCGAAGTTGCTCACGTCTTCCGCGAACGCCAGATCCCGGTGCACTTCCCCATGCTGGTGGCCTCAGGGTTCTCCGGATTCGTGGTCTGGCATATGGGCTACTCCGCCTCGGGGCCGCTGACCGCAGCCACCCCCGACTCCTTCGTGGCAGAACAGCTGGGCGCTCCGCTTCCCGTGGGGGAGACCATCTTCTCCACCTGGAACATCATTGCCTGCATCGTCACCATCGCGGTGGTCGCCTTGGCCCTCTACCTGGTGGCGCCTCGGGACAGCTCCACGGTGGTCCCGCTGAAAGTGGACGCCCGCGAGGTCGACGTAGAAATCGACGACGCCGTCGAGACCCCGGCGGATCGTGTGGACGCCTCCCGCATTCCCACCCTGCTCATCGGGCTGATGCTGGTGGCCTATCTGATCATCCACTTCAGCGGCGGCGGCTCCCTGACGTTGGACGTGGTCAACTGGAGCTTCCTCGGGCTGATCATGCTGTTGGTCCGCAGCCCCTTCGAGCTGATCGCGCTGACCAAGCAGGCCGCCTCGAATGTGGGCGAGATCCTGCTGCAGTTCCCGCTGTATGCGGGCATCCTGGGCATCATGGCCGGCACCGGGCTGATGACCGTCATCTCAGAGGCTTTCGTGGCGATCTCCACTGCGCAGACGTTCGCGCTGTTCGCGTTCCTCTCCGCCGGACTGGTGAACTTCTTCGTGCCCTCCGGCGGCGGGCAGATCGCGGTGCAGGCCCCGATCCTGCTCGAGGCGGCAGAGACGCTCAGCGTGGACCCCGCCATCGCCATCATGGCTGTGGCCTATGGAGACCAGTGGACGAACATGATTCAGCCGTTCTGGGCGCTCCCGCTGCTGGCCATCGCTGGGCTGAAGATGCGCGACATCCTCAGCTACACCACGATCGTGCTCATCGCCTCCGGCATCGTCTTCGGCGCAACCCTGCTCATCGTCTCGATGTGATCGGCCTGAAGCGAGCAGCCGCGGGGCTGTCGCTGGGCGCCTCAGAGCTCGAAGTAGAACTCGTGGTGCGTCGCGCAGCCGGGATTGAACTCCGCCCCGCAGTGCGCGCAGGCCTCCGCCACGAGGTACTCCGCGATGCTGAACCGGGTGCGGCAGACCCCGCAGAGCAGCGCGTGCTCCTCCCGGCGCGCCCGCGGCCAGCGGCTGATCTCATGCGTTTCGGCCTCCTGGTGGCAGCGCAGGCAGGGATACCAGCGGTCGCAGCAGAAGAACCGGATCGCGACGACGTCGCGCGGCCCGGCGTAGTGCCGGCAGCGCGTCTGATCATCCACCGCGGCCCCGCGGATCGCAGGCTCATCCATGTCCCCGAGGCTAACCCACCCCAAACCGTTGAGGGGCGGATTCTCCGAGCATTTCATGCGGATTTTGGCCCAAACTAGTCGGAGAATCAGCCCCTCAACGCTGGGTGGTCAGCCCCTCAACGCTGGGTGGCGGAATTCTGCATCGTGAGACAGGCGGCGGTGCGCGTGCGCCGGGACACGTCGGCAGGCATAGAATCCAGAGCATGGCTGAGCACACCGCAGAGACCCCCGAGAACACTCCTGACATCGTCGAGGGCGCGGCGCCCTTCACCCCGCCCAAGGCGGTCACCGGACCCTCGATTCCGGAGAAGCCCCGCAGCTGGGAGGTCACCGACGGCTACACCCGCGCCCCGGCGCGCGGGATGCTGCGCGCGGTAGGCATGGGCGACGACGACTTCGGCAAGGCCCAGATCGGGATCGCCAGCTCCTGGAACGAGATCACCCCCTGCAACCTCTCACTGGACCGCCTGGCCAAGGCCTCCAAGGAGGGTGTCCACGCCGGCGGCGGATACCCGCTGGAGTTCGGCACCATCTCGGTCTCCGACGGCATCTCCATGGGCCATGAAGGCATGCACTACTCGCTGGTCTCCCGCGAGGTCATCGCCGACTCGGTGGAGACCGTCATCCAGGCCGAGCGGCTCGACGGCTCGGTGCTGCTCGCCGGCTGCGACAAGTCCCTGCCCGGCATGCTCATGGCCGCGGCCCGGCTGAACCTCTCCAGCGTGTTCCTCTACGCCGGCTCGATCATGCCCGGCGTGGCCCGCTTCGCCGACGGCACCGAGAAGGAGGTCACCCTGATCGACGCCTTCGAAGGTGTCGGCGCCTGTGCCCGCGGCACCATCAGCGAGGCCGACCTCGACGTCATCGAACGCGCCATCTGCCCCGGCGAAGGCGCCTGCGGCGGCATGTACACCGCCAACACCATGGCCTGCATCGGTGAGGCGCTGGGCATGTCGCTCCCCGGCTCCGCCGCGCCGCCCTCGGCCGACCGCCGCCGCGACCACTACGCGCATAAGTCCGGCGAGGCCGTGGTGGAGCTGCTGCGCCAGGGCATCACCACCGCGGACATCCTCACCAAGAAGGCCTTTGAGAACGCGATCGCGGTGACCATGGCCTTCGGCGGCTCCACCAACGCGGTGCTGCACCTGCTCGCCATCGCCCGCGAGGCCGGGGTGGAGCTCGAGCTCGAGGACTTCAACCGGATCGGCGACAAGGTCCCGCACCTCGGGGACCTCAAGCCCTTCGGCCAGTACGTGATGGCCGACGTCGACCGGGTCGGGGGAGTGCCGGTGGTCATGCGCGCCCTGCTCGACGCCGGCCTGATCCACGGCGACGCGCTCACCGTGACCGGCAAGACCGTCGCGGAGAACCTGGCGACGATCAACCCGCCGGACATCGACGGCAAGATCATCCGCGCCCTGAACAACCCGATGCACCCCAACGGCGGCATCGCGGTGCTGCATGGCTCGCTGGCCCCCGAGGGCGCGGTGGTGAAGTCCGCGGGCTTCGACGCCGAGGTCTTCGAGGGCACCGCCCGGGTCTTCGAGCGCGAGCAGCAGGCGCTCAAGGCCCTGGAGGAGGGCCGGATCCAGGCGGGCGACGTCGTCGTCATCCGCTATGAAGGCCCCAAGGGCGGACCGGGCATGCGCGAGATGCTCGCCATCACCGGAGCCATCAAGGGCGCCGGGCTGGGCAAGGACGTGTTGCTGATCACCGACGGTCGCTTCTCCGGAGGCACCACCGGGCTGTGCATCGGGCATATCGCCCCCGAGGCCGTGGACGGCGGGCCGATCGCCTTCGTCGCCGACGGGGACCTCATCCGGGTCGACATCGCCGGGCGCAGCATCGAGCTCGTGGTGGACGCCGCCGAACTCGCCACCCGCCAGCAGGACTGGACCCCGCTGCCGCCGTTCATCACCACCGGGGTGCTCGGGAAATACGCCAAGCTGGTCCGCTCCGCCGCCGAGGGCGCCTACTGCGGCTGAGCCGGTGAGCATCAGCGCCGGTCACCGGCGGCGCCGCCCACCAGCAGCGTCGGCAGACCGGATTTCCACCATGTGAGACGGGCATCCGGGATGTTGACACGGATCACAGGCCAGGGAAGCATGGATGCCATGCGTCAACTACTAGCGGTCGTACCCGTATCCGCCGCCGGGGGACATGTGAAGTGATTCACAGGCCCCAGGTCGGCCGCTCGTCCGCCTCACAGGAGGCGGCCGAATGGTTGAACTGGAGCTGACGCATCCGCTCACCCCGGCAGAAGGCCCCACAGGCTTCTCAGCCGGGGTTTTCTCTTGACCGGAGTGGATCCACCACGGATCAGAGACTTCTTGGATCAGCAATTCGGGAACCAGAGACTGAGGAAAAGATGAGCAATCTGACAGCCACGACCCCAGCGATGCTGGCGTCGAAAGCATCCAGCAGCGCCGCTGGGATCTCCCCGGACCCCCGCATCTACGGCCCGGGCCGCACCGTGGAACCGGTAGCGGTCACCGGCGCGGAATCGATCATCCGCAGCCTTGAGTCGCTGGGTGTCACCGACGTCTTCGGCATCCCCGGCGGCACCATCCTGCCGACCTATGACCCGCTGATGGACTCCGAGCAGATCAACCACATCCTGGTGCGCCATGAGCAGGGCGGCGGCCACGCCGCCCAGGGCTACGCGATGGTCACCGGCGAGGTGGGCGTCTGCTTCGCCACCTCCGGGCCCGGGGCGACGAACCTGGTCACCCCGATGGCCGACGCCCATATGGACTCCGTGCCGATGGTCGCGATCACCGGTCAGGTCAACGCCGCGGTGATCGGCACCGACGCGTTCCAGGAGGCCGACATCGTCGGGATCGCCACCCCGATCACCAAGCACTCCTACCTGGTCACCGACGCCGACCAGATCCCCCGGGTGATGGCCGAGGCCTTCCACCTGGCCTCCACCGGCCGGCCCGGCCCGGTGCTGGTGGACATCACCAAGTCCGCCCAGGTCGCGCAGACCACCTTCGCCTGGCCGCCGAAGATCGAGCTCAACGGCTACCGCCCGGTGACCCGCGGGCATTCCAAGCAGATCCGCGAGGCCGCGAAGCTGATCCAGGGCGCCTCGCGTCCGGTGTTCTACATCGGCGGCGGCATGATCAAGGCCGAGGCTTCCGAGGAGTTCTACAGGCTGGCCGAGACCGTCGGGGCTCCGGTGGTCAACACGCTGATGGCACGCGGCGCGTTCCCGGACTCACACGAGCAGAATCTGGGCATGCCCGGGATGCACGGCACGGTCTCCGCCGTCGCCGCGCTGCAGCGCTCGGATCTGCTGATCACCCTCGGCGCGCGCTTCGATGACCGGGTCACCGGGCAGCTCGAGAGCTTCGCCCCGGACGCCAAGGTCATCCACGCCGACATCGACCCGGCGGAGATCTCGAAGAACCGGACGGCCGATGTGCCGATCGTCGGCTCGCTCAAGGAGATCGTGCCCGAGCTGACCGTCGCCTTCGACACGCTGGTGGCCAAGCACGGCCGCACCGACATCAGCGGCTGGTGGAAGCAGCTCAACCGCTTCCGCGAGACCTACCCGCTGGGCTACACCACCCCGGAGGACGGCAAGATCGCTCCGCAGCAGGTGATCGAGAAGATCAACCAGGCCGCCGGACCCGAAGCGGTCTACGTCGCCGGCGTGGGCCAGCACCAGATGTGGTCCTCGCAGTTCGTGAAGTACGAGCGTCCCCGGCAGTGGCTGAACTCCGGCGGACTCGGCACCATGGGCTACGCGGTGCCTGCCGCCATGGGCGCCCAGGTGGGCAACCCGGACCGGGTGGTCTGGGCGATCGACGGCGACGGCTGCTTCCAGATGACCAACCAGGAGCTCGCCACCTGCGCGATCAACAAGATCCCGATCAAGGTCGCGGTGATCAACAACTCCTCCCTGGGCATGGTGCGCCAATGGCAGACCCTGTTCTACGAGTCCCGGTACTCCAACACCCATCTCAACACCTCGGTCTCGGACTCCGGCGGGGAGATCGTGCGGATCCCCGACTTCCTCAAGCTCGCCGAGGCCTACGGCTGCGCGGGGCTGCGCTGCGAGCGTCCCGAGGACATCGACGCCGTGATCGCCGAGGCGATGGCGATCAACGACCGCCCGGTGGTGGTGGACTTCGTGGTCTCCCGTGATTCGATGGTCTGGCCGATGGTCCCTGCAGGGGTCTCCAACAGCGACATCCAGTTCGCGCAAAACCTGACCCCGCAGTGGGACGAGGAGGACTAAGAGCATGGGCACACATGACATCATCGCGCCGGAGCAGCGCCGCACGCTCTCGGTCCTGGTCGAGGACGTCCCCGGCGTGCTGACCAAGGTCTCCGGGCTCTTCGCCCGCCGCGCATTCAACATCCACTCTCTGGCGGTGGGTCCCTCCGAGCTGCCCGGCCTGAGCCGGATCACCGTGGTGGTCGACGCCGACTCGAAGCTGCTGGAGCAGATCACCAAACAGCTGAACAAGCTGATCAATGTCATCAAGATCATCGAGCTGGCACCGGAGAACTCGGTCCAGCGCGAACACCTGCTGATCAAGGTGAAGGCTGACTCGCCCACCCGTCTGCAGGTCACCCAGGCCGTCGAGCTCTTCCGCGCCAAGATCGTGGACGTCTCCGTGGACTCACTCACTGTTGAGGCCACCGGCGCACCTGACAAGCTTAATGCTCTGCTCGAGGTCCTGGAGCCCTTCGGAGTGCGCGAGATCGTGCGCTCCGGCGGACTCGCGATCTCCCGCGGCTCGAAGTCCATGACCGACCGAGCGCTGCGCTGACCACCTGAGAACCCCTGACCTGTCAATCAATCCCCACCATGAGGAGCCCTCACTGTGACTGATCTCTATTACGACGACGACGCCGACCTGTCCGTGCTCAGCGGCAAGAAGGTCGCTGTCATCGGCTACGGATCCCAGGGCCATGCCCACGCGCTGTCCCTGCGCGACTCAGGCGTCGACGTCGTCGTCGGTCTGAAGGCAGACTCCAGCTCCAAGGCCAAGGCCGAGGAGCAGGGCCTGACCGTGAAGACCGTGGCCGAGGCCTCCGCCGAGGCCGACGTCATCATGATCCTGGTCCCGGACCAGCACCAGGCCGCGGTCTACTCCGCCGAGATCGCCCCGCACCTGGTGCCGGGCAACGTGCTGCTGTTCTCCCACGGCTTCAACATCCGCTTCGGCTACATCGAAGCGCCCACCGAGGTCGGCGTCGCGATGGTCGCCCCGAAGGGACCGGGCCACGTGGTCCGTCGCGAGTACGAGGCCGGCCGCGGCGTGCCCGCCCTGATCGCCGTGGAGCAGGACCCCTCCGGCGAGGCCAAGTCGATCGCGCTGGCCTACGCCAAGGGCATCGGCGGCACCCGCGCCGGCGTCATCGAGACCACCTTCACCGAAGAGACCGAGACCGACCTCTTCGGTGAGCAGGCTGTTCTCTGCGGCGGCGCCTCCCAGCTGGTGCAGTACGGCTTCGAGACCCTCACCGAGGCCGGCTACAAGCCCGAGATCGCCTACTTCGAGGTGCTCCACGAGCTGAAGCTGATCGTGGACCTGATGGTCGAGGGCGGCCTGACCAAGCAGCGCTGGTCGATCTCCGACACCGCCGAGTTCGGCGACTACGTCTCCGGCCCCCGGGTGATCTCCCCGGAGGTCAAGGAGAACATGAAGGCCGTGCTCGCCGACATCCAGTCCGGAGCCTTCGCCAAGCGCTTCATGGATGACCAGCGCGACGGCGGCAGTGAGTTCAACGAGCTGCGCAAGAAGAACGAGTCGCACCCGATCGAGTCCACCGGTCGCGAGCTGCGCAAGCTCTTCTCCTGGATCCCGCAGGACGATGACTACACCGAGGGCACCACCGCTCGATGAGTGATCACGGTGAGCGGGGCGGGCCGTGACACGGCCCGCCCCGCTCACCGTCTTCGCGTGACCACCCGAACCACGAAGCGCCAGCAGAAGAAGGACATTGTGAGCACTCACCGCCCCGTCGTCGTACTTGCCGAAGAACTCTCACCCGCCACCGTCGAGGCACTGGGACCGGACTTTGAGATCCGCCAGTCCGACGGAACCGATCGCGAGCGGCTCTTCGCCGACCTCGCCGACGCCGAGGCCATCATGGTGCGCTCGGCCACCCAGGTCGACGCCGAGGTGCTCTCCCACGCCAAGAAGCTCAAGGTCGTGGCCCGGGCCGGGGTGGGACTGGACAACGTCGACATCAAGGCCGCCACCGCGGCCGGCGTGATGGTCGTCAACGCCCCGACCTCGAACATCACCTCCGCTGCGGAGCTCACCTGCGCCCACATCCTGGGCCTGGCCCGGCACATCTCCCCGGCCCATCAGGCGCTGCGCGACGGCGCCTGGAAGCGCTCGAGGTACTCCGGCGTGGAGCTCGCCGAGAAGACCCTCGGCGTGATCGGTCTGGGCCGGATCGGCGGTCTCGTGGCCGAGCGGATGAAGGCCTTCGACATGGAGATCATCGCCTACGACCCCTACGTCACCTCCGCCCGGGCCCACCAGCTCGGCGCTCAGCTGGTCACCTTGGAGGAGCTCTACGCGAAGTCCGACGTGATCACTATCCACATGCCCAAGACCCCCGAGACCTTAGGCATGCTCAACACCGCGGCCTTCGCGAAGATGAAGGACACCGCCTTCGTGGTCAACGTCGCCCGCGGCGGGTTGATCGACGAGGCCGACCTGGAGCAGGCCCTGGCCGAGGGCACCATCGGCGGCGCCGCAGTCGACGTCTTCGCCACCGAGCCCTCCACCGACCTGCCCTTCTTCACCCGGGAGAACGTGGTGGTCACCCCGCACCTGGGCGCCTCCACCGCCGAGGCCCAGGAGAAGGCCGGAGTCTCCGTGGCGAAGTCGGTGCGCCTGGCCCTGGCCGGCGAGCTGGTCCCGGACGCGGTCAATGTCGCCGGCGGCGCCATCGACGAGCTGGTCCGCCCCGGCATCCCGCTGGTCGAGAAGCTCGGCCGGATCCTCAACGCCCTGGCCACCGACGCCTTCACCGATATCGAGACCGAGGCCGCCGGTGAGATCGCCGAGCTCGACGTCTCCGCGCTGCAGCTCGCAGCGCTCAAGGGCCTGTTCACCGACGTGGTCTCGGAGCAGGTGTCCTACGTCAACGCCCCGGTGCTCGCCGAGCAGCGCGGAGTCTCCACCCGGCTGACCACCACCACCGAGGTGGAGGACTACCGCAACGCGCTCACCGTGCGCGGCGCCACCAGCTCCGGGACCAACCTGGAGGTCCGCGGCACGCTCACCGGGCCCAAGCAGATCCAGAAGATCGTCGGGATCAACGGCTACGACCTGGAGATCGCGCTCACCGAGCATCTGGTGGTGCTCGAATACGCCGACCGCCCCGGCGTGGTCGGCGCCCTCGGCCGGATCCTGGGGGAGCACCAGGTCAACATCGCCGGCATGCAGGTCTCGCAGAACACCAAGGAGGGCCGCGCGCTGGCCGTGCTCGCCATCGACGCCGCGCTGCCCGCCGGGGTGCTCGACGCGATCAACTCCGAGGTCCAGGCCAACCTGGCCGCCGAGGTGGACCTCGAGGACTGAGCTGCGCGGTTCTCACCCGGTGCAGGTCTGCGGCCCAGACCTGCACCGGGCACCCGCCCAGACCTGCACCGGGCACCCGCCCAGACCTGCACCGGGCATCCACGTGGGGTAAATTCCTAGGGTGACTTCTTCCAAGCCCCCGTTCTACATCACCACGGCGATCCATTACCCCAATGGAGAACCGCATATCGGCCACGCCTACGAGGTCATCGCCTCCGATGTGATGGCGCGCTTCAAGCGCCTCGATGGACACGAGACCTACTTCCTCACCGGCACCGATGAGCACGGGCAGAAGATGCAGCAGACCGCGCAGAGCCTCGGGCTCTCCACCCGGGAGCTCGCCGATCGCAATGCGGCCGTGTTCCAGGCCATGGACGACGAGGTCGCCGGGATCTCCTATGACCGGTTCATCCGCACCACGGACGAGGATCACTACGCGGCCTCCACCGCCATCTGGCGGCGCATGGTCGAGGCCGGGGACATCTACCTGGACAAGTACGCCGGGTGGTACTCGGTGCGTGACGAGCGGTTCTACTCCGAGGACGAGACCGAGCTCGACGCGGCAGGGGAGCGCCTCGCCGCCGAGACCCAGACCCCGGTGACCTGGACCGAAGAAGAGTCCTACTTCTTCCGGCTCTCGAAGTACCAGCAGCCGCTGCTCGACTTCTTCCGCGACAACCCGAGCTTCGGTGCGCCGCGAAGCCGGTTCAACGAGGTCATCCGATTCGTCGAGGGCGGGCTGGAGGATCTCGCGATCTCCCGGACCACCTTCGACTGGGGCGTCCCGGTGCCCAAGGATCTCACCGCGGATCAGACCAGCCTGGACCACGTGATGTACGTCTGGGTGGACGCGCTGACCAACTACCTCACCGGCGTCGGGTTCCCCGACACCGAGTCCGAGAGCTTCGCGAAGTTCTGGCCCGCCGACGTTCATGTCATCGGCAAGGACATCTCCCGGTTCCACTGCATCTTCTGGCCGGCGTTCCTGATGAGCGCGCAGCTCGAGCTGCCCAAGCGGGTGATGATCCACGGCTTCCTGAACAACGCCGGGGAGAAGATGTCCAAGTCCGTGGGCAACGTGGTGGCCCCCGCCGACTGGGTCGCCGAATACGGGCTCGACGCCGTCCGGTTCTTCCTGCTGCGAGAGTTCCCCTTCGGCGCCGACGGCTCCTACACCCATGAGGCCGTGGTCGGCCGGAAGAACTCCGACCTGGCGAACAACCTGGGCAACCTCGCGCAGCGCTCGCTCTCGATGATCGCGAAGAACTGCGAGGAGAAGGTCCCGCAGCCCGGCGAGCGCACCGCCGCCGACCGCCGGATCCTGGCCCAGGCCGATGAGCTGCTGGAGATCAGCCGGGAGGCCTATGACCAGCAGGACTTCCACCGCGCACTGGAGCGGACCTGGTTCGTCCTGGGCGAGGCCAACGCGTACTTCGCCGAGCAGGAGCCCTGGAAGCTCAAGAAGACCGACCTCTCGAGGATGAACACGGTGCTCTTCGTGACCGCGGAGGTCCTGCGCAAGGTCGCGCTGCTCGCCCAGCCGGTGATGCCGGAGTCGGCCACGCAGCTGCTGGACGCGCTGAACGTCGAGGCAGGAGGCGACGCCGGGAGGACCAACGACTCCGGGACCGGCCCGCGCAGCTTCGAGGCCTTCCACGCCGAGCTCGTCCCAGGCACCGTGCTGGCCAAGCCCACCCCGATCTTCCCCCGCCATGAGGAGAAGACCGACTGAGCCGGGGCTGATCCCCGGCCTGGCTGGCCTGGACTGCCATGCCGGGGCGGTCTCAGATGCTGAGAGGCCGTGGCGCAGTTCCCATCCCTGCGATGCCCAGCACATAGAGTGACGCTATGGCTGAGAACACATTTGACATCGCAGTAATCGGCGGCGACGGCATCGGACCAGAGGTGGTCGCCGAGGCCCGGAAGGTGCTCGACGCCGCCCTGGCCTCCGAGAGCGCCGAGTTCACCTACACGGAGTATTCCCTGGGTGCTGAGCACTGGCTCACCACCGGGGAGACCCTCACCGAAGAGACCCTGCAGGCGCTGCGCGGGCACGACGCGATCCTCTTCGGCGCCGTCGGCGCGGATCCGCTGGACACCCGGGTGCCCTCGGGGATCATCGAGCGCGAACTGCTGCTGGGCCTGCGGTTCAACCTCGACCACTGCGTGAACCTGCGCCCCACCCGCTCCTACCCCGGGGTGGTCTCCCCGCTGCGCGGGGTGGACGAGGCGAACCCGATCGACTTCCTCGTGGTCCGGGAGGGCACCGAGGGTCCCTACGCCGGCAACGGCGGACTGCTGCGCCGCGGCACCGACGCGGAGATCGCGACCGAGGTCTCGGTCAACACCGCCTATGGCGTGCGCCGCGTGGTCGAGGACGCCTTCCACCGCGCCCAGGCCCGGGACAAGCACCTGACCCTGGTGCACAAGAACAACGTGCTCACCTATTCCGGTGACCTCTGGACCCGGACCACGGCGGCCGTGGCCGAGTCCTTCCCCGAGGTCCGCTGGGACTACCTGCACGTCGACGCCGCCACCATCCACATGGTCAGCAACCCGCAGCGCTTCGACGTGATCGTCACCGACAACCTCTTCGGCGATATCCTCACCGACCTGGCCCCGGCCATCACCGGCGGCATCGGCCTCGCGGCCTCGGCCTCGATCAACACCGCCGGCACCGCCCCGTCGATGTTCGAACCCGTTCACGGCTCCGCTCCGGACATCGCCGGCAAGGCGATCGCCGATCCCACCGCGGCCGTGCTCTCCGCGGTGTTGATGCTCGATCACCTGGGTCTCGGCGATGCCGCGGCCCGCGTGGAGACCGCAGTCCATGCCCAGCTGAACCAGTGGGCGCAGGACGGCGCCTCCGGGCTGAGCACCAGCCAGCGCGGCGACGCCTTCGTGGCGCGGCTCAACCGCTGACACCTGCCGGGCGCCGGGGGCCGGTCTCGTAGAGTAGGGCACGAGACTCGTATCCGCCGGGCGCATCTGCCCGTGCACATCCGAAAGGTCACCATGACGTTCCATCACACCCCCCATCCGACGCCCACCACAGCCGATCGGCTGAAGGAGATCCTGGCGAACCCGGGATTCGGGACCCACTTCACCGATCACACCTCGGTGATCGACTGGACCTCAGAGAACGGTTGGGACAACGCCCGGGTGGAGCCCTACGGGCCGATCTCCCTGGACCCCGCCGCCGCGGTGCTGCACTACGCCCAGGAGATCTTCGAAGGCATGAAGGCCTACCGCCACTCCGACGGCGGGATCTACAGCTTCCGCCCGCTGGAGAACGCCAGGCGGCTCAATCGCTCGGCCGTGCGCATGGCGCTGCCCGAGCTCCCCGAGGAGCTCTTCATCGAATCCCTCGAGGCGCTGGTCGCGACCGATCAGGACTGGGTCCCCAACGGCGACGGCGAGGCGCTCTACCTGCGGCCCTTCATGTTCGCCTCCGAGGCCTTCCTCGGGGTCCGGCCGGCCAAGGCCGTGTCCTACCGGGTGATCGCCTCCCCGGCCGGGAACTACTTCGGCGGCGAGCTCAAGCCGGTGCGCATCTGGGTTTCCCGGGACTACATCCGCGCCGCACCCGGCGGGACCGGCGCGGCGAAGACCGGCGGCAACTACGCCGGCTCCCTGGCCGCCCAGCAGCAGGCCACCGCCAAGGGCTGCGACCAGGTGCTCTTCCTGGACCCGCTGCGCGAGAACGCCATCGAGGAGCTCGGCGGCATGAACGTCTTCCTGGTGACCGCCGACAACCGGCTCATCACCCCGGCGCTGACCGGCACGATCCTGGAGGGCATCACCCGCGCCTCGGTGATCCAGCTGGCCAAGGACCGCGGGATGGAGGTCGAAGAGCGCCAGGTCACCCTGGAGGAGTGGGACGCCGGGATCACCGACGGCAGCATCACCGAAGCCTTCGCCTGCGGCACCGCCGCCGTGATCACCCCGATCGGGGAGCTGCTCGACGGCGAGCGCAGCATCGCCTCCGCCGGGACCGGGGAGACCACCCTGGCGCTGCGCGAGGAGCTGCTGGGCATCCAGACCGGCGCGGTCGAGGATCGTCACGGCTGGATGCACCGCCTGGCCTGAGCGGCCGCGCAGCATCCGCAGCGCTGAACCGCAGGACAACTGAACAGCTGAAGAACGTGCAATGCGCGTGGGCGATAGAGTTGGCCCATGCGCATTGCACGTTTTGTCACCGACGCCGAACCCTCCTACGGTCTTGTCACCGGGGGAGAGGGCGAAGAAACCATCATCCAGCTCAACGGAGACCCCTTCTATCAGGGGATCCAGCAGACCGAGACCACCCATCGCCTGGAAGACGTCCGGCTGGTCGCCCCGATCATCCCGCGCTCGAAGGTGATCGGCGTGGGCCGCAACTACGCCGACCACGTCAAGGAGATGGGCAGCGAGACCCCGGTCTCCCCGCTGCTGTTCCTGATCCCCAACACCGCCGTGGTGGGACCCAACGAGCCGGTCACGCTGCCCTCCTTCTCCGAGGAGATCAGCTACGAGACCGAGCTCGCCGTCGTCATCGGGCGCATCTGTAAGGACGTGCCGGTGGATCGGGTCGAGGAGGTCATCTTCGGCTACACCGTGGCCAACGACCTCACCGCCCGCGACGCCCAGCGCACCGACGGCCAGTGGGCCCGGGCCAAGGGCTTCGACGGCTCCACCCCGCTGGGCCCCTGGATCGAGACCGACCTCGAGCCCGAAGGCTCCGGATCTCCGGGCGGCTCAACGGCGAGACCGTTCAGGACGGCTCGACCTCCGAGATGATCTTCGGTGTGGCCGAGCTCATCGCCTACATCTCCCAGGCCTTCACCCTGCTCCCGGGCGACGTGATCCTCACCGGCACCCCGGCCGGCGTCGGACTGCTGCGCGCCGGAGACCGCTTCGAGGCGGACATCGAAGGCATCGGCACACTCGTCAACCACTTCAGGAACTGATTCCCCCTATGACTGCCACAGCTGCACCGTCCACCGAGATCCCCGCCGTGGACCCTTCCACCCCGGTCCGGGTCCGGTTCTGCCCCTCACCCACCGGCACCCCGCACGTCGGGCTGATCCGCACCGCCTTGTTCAACTGGGCCTACGCCCGGCACACCGGCGGCAAGATGGTCTTCCGGATCGAAGACACCGACACCGCCCGGGACTCCGAGGAGTCCTACCAGCAGCTGCTGGAGGCGTTGCGCTGGCTCGGGATCGACTGGGACGAAGGCGCCGAGACCGGCGGCCCGCACGCGCCCTACCGACAGTCCCAGCGCGGCGAGTTCTACGCCGAGGTGCTGGCGAAGCTGCTGGACGCCGGATTCATCTACGAGGCCTTCTCCACCCCCGAGGAGGTCGAGGCCCGCCATGTCTCCGCCGGCCGGGACCCGAAGCTGGGCTACGACGGCTTCGACCGGACGTTGAGCCAGGAACAGATCGCCGCCTACCGGGCCGAGGGTCGCGAACCGGTGCTGCGCTTCCGGATGCCCGATGCGGACATCAGCTTCACCGACGTCGTGCGCGGGGAGATCACCTTCGGCGCCGGCTCCACCCCGGACTTCGTGGTGGCCCGCGCCAACGGCCAGCCGCTCTACACCCTGGTCAACCCGGTGGACGACGCCGCCATGGAGATCACCCACGTGCTGCGCGGCGAGGACCTGCTCTCCTCCACCCCGCGCCAGGTGGCGCTCTACCGGGCGCTGCACGCGATCGGCGTGGCCAAGCACATGCCGGTCTTCGGCCACCTGCCCTATGTGATGGGGGAGGGCAATAAGAAGCTCTCGAAGCGGGACCCGGAGTCGAACCTGTTCCACCACCGGGACCGCGGCTTCATCCCCGAGGGACTGCTGAACTACCTGGCTCTGCTGGGCTGGTCGCTCTCGGCCGAGGAGGACATCTTCACCGTGGAGCAGCTCATCGAGCACTTCGACGTCACCAACGTGCTGGCGAACCCGGCGCGCTTCGACGTGAAGAAGGCCGAGGCGATCAACGGCACCCATATCCGCCGCCTGGAGGCCACCGACTTCCGCGACCGGCTGGTGCCCTACCTGCAGGCCAGGGGCCTGCTGGGTGAGCAGCTGACGCCGGCACAGGCCGCTGTACTCGACGGCGCGGCCCCGCTGGTCCAGGAGCGCATCGCGCTGCTCGACGAGGGCGCTGACATGATGGCGTTCCTGTTCACCGAGGACGCCGAGCTGGCCATCGAGGACAAGGCCTTCAGCGGACTCGGTGATCAGGTCTTCGAGACCCTCGACGCCTCCATCGCGGCGCTGAGCGAGATCGAGGAGCCCCGGTGGAACACCGAGGTGATCGAGTCTGCGCTGCGCGAGGCGCTGCTGGAGGGGCTCGCGCTCAAGCCCCGGAAGGCCTTCGGCTCGGTGCGCTCGGCGATCTCCGGACGCCGGGTCTCCCCGCCCCTGTTCGAGTCCATGGAGCTGCTGGGACGCGAGTCCTCGCTGAGCCGGCTGCGCCGGTTCCGCGAACTCTTCGCCGCTCGCGGCTGATCCCCGCCACGCCCCGGTGGCGCCCGGCTCATTTTGTGCTTGGGCGCCACCAGTGTGTATAGTTATCTCCCGTTGCTCGGCGTGAAAATCTTGCCGGTGCGACCGCGTTGACAAGCAAATATTGGGCTATGGTGTAATTGGCAACACAGCGGTTTCTGGTACCGTCGTTCTAGGTTCGAGTCCTAGTAGCCCAGCGAAGACCCGCATGTGGTCTTTAACACAGCATGACCGGCCCTCGGCGACGGGGGCCAAAGCTATGAAATCCGGCCCCATCGTATAGCGGCCTAGTACGCTGCCCTCTCACGGCGGTAACGCGGGTTCGAATCCCGCTGGGGTCACGGTCGTAGGACCCCCGAGCTCCTCGGAGCCCGGGGGACCTATATTCCACAGCGCAGGACCCTCCCGTTCTTCGGGAGGCATAACTCGATAAGGCCCCATCGTATAGCGGCCTAGTACGCTGCCCTCTCACGGCGGTAACGCGGGTTCGAATCCCGCTGGGGTCACCACAGGTGACAAAAGAAGCGCCCGGTCCTCCAAGGACCGGGCGCTTCTTCTTTCCCCCCCCCCCGTTGAGGG
>NZ_JEMO01000008.1:0-52947 GCF_000582475.1 Nesterenkonia sp. AN1 | reverse complement strand
CTCACCCGCGGCGCCGCAGGCGCCCAGGCTCAGCCCGAGCGCCAGGGCGGCGGCCACCCCGAGGGGCAGCCGCCGGACCCTGACCTCGACCCGCCGGTGAGGGCTTCGGATCATGTGGTCTGGTTGCGCCGAATCAGCATGAAGGCGCTGGCGCCGGCCAGAGCGAGCACGCCGGCCCCGGCGAAGACGCCGATCTGGCTGGAGGACTGCTGCATGCCGCCGCCGCCGGTCTCCACGCCGTCCAGCGGAACCTGCATCAGCTGGCCGCGGACCACACCGTCGGCGAACTCCTCGGTGTGGGAGTCAGCGGTGAAGCCGGCGGGGTCGGCCTCGATCTCGGCCAGGCTGAAGCCCTCGCCGGTGTCGGCATCGTCGTCGCCCTCGACGCCGGTCATGAACGGTCCGGCCATGCAGCCGGTGGAGGTGCGCGGCTCGTCACCGATCGGGGCTGGGTCCGGGAAGGCCAGGCGCGGAGGCCCGGGCTCGCCCGCGGCGGCCTCGTGGATGTGGGTGGCGGTCAGAGCCGGGCTCTCGTAGCCGCCGGTGACGCCTTCGAGTGTGATCTCGTAACAGATGACCTCTTCCTCTGAATTGATCCAGAACATGAAGTCGCCCGTCGCGCCCTCTTCACCCGGTGAGACCTCGCCGTCGGAGTTGATGACCTCATCCGGAGTCGCCATGACCGTGTAGGCGCTGGTGAACTCCTCGGGCCACTCGACCTCGGTGCCGGCTTCGGTGCTGGCCTGTGCCATGGTCGGCGAGAGCAGCAACACCGCTGCACCCAGAGTTGCGCCGGCGCCGATGGTTCTGCGTCGTTGTTTCATCATCCGTGGTGACTCCTTCGAGAGCGTTGGTTTACCGAATTTCGGCCCACCACTAAGTAATACGTAGCAGAGGCCTTTGGCGTTCACCGTTTCTCGAATTATTTTCGTCTCACACATCTCACATGTCTCACGCATGCCGCCAGGTCCGGGATGTGTATCGTAGAACCGAATTCTGCAGCCCTCGACGTACCGTTCGAGGGCTCCGACAAGGACTGATGGAGGTGGCTGAGCGGATGCGGACCGAACGGCACACCACCGTCGCAGTGCCGAGCATCGAGTCTGCCTACGATCAGCACAGCGCGGCGCTGTTCGGATTCGCGGCCAACGCGCTGCAGGACCACGGGGCCGCCGAGGAATGCGTCCAGGAGACCTTCGTGCGGGCCTGGCAGGCCTTGGACCGCTTCGATCCGGCCCGTTCAAGTCTGCGCAACTGGCTCTTCGCCATCGCTCGGAACGTGGTGCGGGATGAGTTCCGCGCCCGACGGCGCATCCCGATCCCGATGGAGCCGGAGATCACAGCGCCTGAGGCCTCAGATCTGAACACCACGGATCCCACCGAGACTATGCTTCTGGTCGAGGCGCTGGGAATGATCAGCCTCGAACACAGCCAGTCGGTCATCGCGGTGCACGTGCTCGGGTTCACCTACGCTGAACTCTCCGAGTCGCTGCAGGTGCCGGTGACCACCCTGCGCACGCGGACCTACTACGGACTGCGCGCTCTGCGCCGCGCGATGGAAGAGATGGAGGCTGAGTCATGAGCACACACCACGACGACGCCGACCCACGTCCTGGCTCCGGATCCGCTTCCGCCTCCGCAGTCGATCGTCGCGCCGAGCTGCTCGGCGCCGCATCCGCCCATGACCTCAGCCCGGCCGAGAGCCAGGAGCTGGACGCGATGTGCGCCCAGGATCTCGAGCTTGCCCGAGAGCTGAGCGAACTGCGTGAGCTCAGCAGCGCGCTGCGCGGCAACCTCGGTTCCTGGACCACTATGACTCCACCTCCGAGCCTGCGCGAGCAGGTGATCGCCCAGGTCCATGCCCCGCAGGCGTCAACAGAGGGCGCCTCGGCAGCCGCGTCCAGGCCGGCAGCAGCGTCCCCACAGTCACCCGCGTCCCCACAGTCACCCGCGGACGCAGGTTCACACGCCTCCTCACCGGTGCCCGAGGACCCCGCTCGGCAGCCCCCCGCCCGGCACACCCTCGCCTCCGACCCTGCTTCTGCCCCCGGCTCCGCCCCCACCCCAGCGTCGAACCCAAGCGGCCGGGCCCGGCTGCGGCAGAGCCTCGCGCTGGCCGCCTGCGTGGCCGCCTGCGTGGCGATCGGCGTGGTCGGCACCATGGGCGTGCAGGCGATCCTGGACCCCGAGGAGGCCGCACTCGACGAGGCCGCCCCCGGCGAGCCAACCGACGGGCTGGTGGCCGAGGAGCCGCTCGGTCCGCCCGGCGAGCTCGGCGCGCAGGAACCGGTGAGCTTCAGCGATCCAGGGGCCGGTGTCGAGGTCGATGGGGCCCTGGTCGCGCACACCTGGGGCACCGAGACGGTCCTGGAGATCGACGGACTCGCCCCCGGAGAGGCCTTCACCGTGGTCCTGGTCGGCGCCGACGGTGACGAGATCGAGTCCGGTTCCTTCCTGGGCTCCGAGGTCCCCGTGGACTGCCGGATGAACGGGGCGGTGCTGCGTGAAGACGTGCAACGCCTGGAGATCCGCGACGACGCCGGCCAGGCGATCACGGCCGCGGCGCTGCCCGAAGTCGACTGAACCGCATGTCGACTGACCCAGCCCCGCGCAGCGTGGGGGATTCCGGTGAGGAGGCGGTCCTCGCCGTCATCGTCGCGGAGCTCGGCGAGCTCCACCGCGCCGGCACCGCCCTGGCCGCGCTCACTGTGCCCGCCGGCGACGACGCGGCGGTGCTGGAGCTGCCCGAGGACGGCGCCCCGGCGCGCATCGTGCTGAGCACCGACACGCTGAGCCAGGACCAGGACTTCCGGCCCGGATGGTGGACCCCGCAGCAGCAGGGCGCCCCGATGGGCCGCGCCGTCGGGCTCAAGGCCGCCGCACAGAACCTCTCTGACCTCAACGCCATGGCCGCGACCCCGATCGCGCTGTTGGTCAGCCTCACGCTGCCGGCGACCACCTCGCTGGACTGGGTGCGCGGGTTCTACCGCGGGCTCGCCGAGGCGGTGCGTCGCGAGGGTGCCGAGCACTGCCACATCGCAGGCGGGGACCTCGGCTCCGGACCCGGCATCGTCGGTGACCCTGACCGCCGTCGGCCGGCTGCCGGCCGGGCATGCGCCGCTGCGCCGCAACGGTGCCCGGCCCGGAGATCAGCTCGCCGTCTCGGGCCCGCTGGGCGCGGCCGCGGCCGGACTGGCGCTGCTCGAGGTCGGTCATCCGTGCCCCGGGCCGGAGCTTTCCAGGCTGCGTGACGCCCAGATCGCTCCGGCTCCTAGGCTGCGCACCGGCGCCCAGGCGCTGCGCTGCGGGGCCACCGCCGGGCTGGACCTCTCCGACGGGCTGCTGCGCGACGCCGGACGGCTCGCCCGCGCCTCGGCCGTGCGGGTCCGTCTGGATCTGGCCGCGCTCACCGAACAGGCCGCCGCGCTGCTCCCGGCGGCCGCGGCCCTGGGGCTTCCGGAGGCGCAGGCGCAGGCCGAGGCGCTGCGCTGGGTCGCCGCCGGGGGAGAGGACTACGAGCTGCTGGCCAGCTTCGGCGCCGAGGCGAGGCTGCCGGAGGGGTTCATCAAGGTGGGGGAGATCCTCGAACGCGCCGATCACGCGGGATCAGACGCCGATGGCGCCCGCGAGGTTCTCCTCACGGGCGCCATCGATGATCAGGGCTGGGATTCGCTGCAGGGCTGACCCTGCGGGCGGTCTCCGGATCAGGCTTGGTGGAAGAACCTGCCCAGCTGGGCGAAGCGCCAACCGGCGCCTTCCCACTCCTGGGCAGGCAGCACGTTTCGCGCGTCGATGAACTGCTTCTGCGCCACCAGGGACTCGAGGTCGCCCGGAGTCAGCGCCTTGAACTCGTTCCACTCGGTGGTCAGCACCACCAGGTCCGCGCCGGTGACCGCCTCGGTGAGCGAGTCCACATAGCCCAGACGCGGGAAGCGCTTGGCCGCGTTGCGGTTGCCCTCGGGGTCATAGACCGCGACGTCGGCGCCGGAGCTGAACAGCCGGACCGCCACGTCGAGGCCGGGGGAGTCCCGGACGTCGTCGGAGAGCGGCTTGAACGCCACGCCGAGCACGGCGATCCGCTTGCCGGCAAGCTCGTTGTCCAGGATCTGCTCGGCCAGGGTGACCACCTTCTCGCGGCGGCGCAGGTTGATCTGGTCCATCTCGTCGAGGAACCGCATGGTGTGGTCCAGGCCGAGCTCGCCCACCCGGGTCTGCAGGGCGCGGATGTCCTTGGGCAGGCAGCCGCCGCCGAAGCCGACCCCGGCGTTGAGGAACTTGCGCCCGATCCGGGTGTCGTGGCCGATCGCGTCGGCCAGGGTGGTGATGTTGCCGCCCACGGCCTCGGTGACCTCGGCGAAGGCGTTGATGAAGGAGATCTTGGTGGCCAGGAACGCGTTCGCGGCGACCTTGACCAGCTCCGCGGTCTCAAAGTCGGTGCTGATCCAGGGGGTCTCCCTGGAGAGCGCCTCGGAGTAGACCTCGCGCAGCACGGCCTCGTCGGCGGCGTCGGAGGTGCCCACGACCAGTCGATCGGGGCGCAGCGTGTCTTCCACGGCGAAGCCCTCGCGCAGGAACTCCGGGTTCCAGGCCAGGGTCACGCGCACACCCTCGGCGGACTCTTCTTCCACCAGGGCGGCCAGGCGCCGTGCGGTGCCCACCGGGACGGTGGACTTGCCCACGATCAGGGCGTCCTTGCTGATCGACCGGGCCAGGGATCGGGTGGCGGCGTTGACGAAGGTCATGTCCGCGCCGGTGCCGCCGGCCTGCTGCGGGGTGCCCACGGCGATGAAGTGCACGTCGCCCCAGGCGCCGACCTCGTCGAGGTCGGTGGTGAAGCGCAGCCGGCCCGAGTCCACATGCTTGCGGATGAGCTCCGGCAGGCCGGGTTCGTGGAAGGGGAGTTCGCCGCGGGAGAGCGAATCGATCTTCTCCGGGTCGATGTCCACACCCAGGACGTTATAGCCCAGCTCTGCCATGCATGCCGCATGGGTGGCGCCGAGGTAGCCAGTTCCGATGACACTAATATTCTCAATCACGCCCTTCATACTAGGCGTCGGATCGAGATTCCTGGGAAATGCGCCCAGGTCGGTGTGCCTGGACTAGTGCTCGCCCAGACCGTGCTCCGCGGCGTCGGGGTTCTTGCGCACCAGCTCGGTGAGCTGATGCGCAGCCTGCACCACGACGCCGGCGTATTGCCGCCCCGGCTGACGGGTCAGCCGCTCGATCGGCCCGGAGATCGAGACTGCCGCGAGCACCCGTCCCGAAGGTCCGCGCACCGGGGCTGAGACCGAGGCGACCCCGGCCTCACGCTCACCCAGGGACTCACCCCAGCCGCGGCGTCGCACCCCGGCCAGCACCGTGGGGGTGAACCGGGCGCCCTGCAGACCCTCCACCAGGCGTTCGTGATCCTCCCAGGCCAGCAGCACCTGGGCGGCGGAGCCGGCCTTCATCGAGAGCTGGGTGCCCACCGGGATCGAGTCGCGCAGACCGATCGGTCGTTCGGCGGAGGCCACACAGACCCGGGCGTCGCCCTGCCGGCGGTAGAGCTGCGAGCTCTCCCCGGTGGCGTCGCGCAGCCGCAGCAGGATCGGTCCGGCCGCGGTGACCAGCCGGTCATCGCCGGCGGCAGAGGCCAGCTCGGCCAGCCGAGACCCGATCACGTAGCGTCCGCGCACATCGCGGCTGAGGAACCGGTGGTGCACCAGGGCGCTGGCCAGCCGGTGCACGGTGGGCCGGGCCAGACCGGTGCACTCCACCAGCTGGGCCAGCGAGGCCGGCCCCGCCTCCAGGGCGTCCATGATCATCACCGACTTGTCCACCACCCCGATCCCGGAGGGCGAATGCAGCGGTCGCGGCGGGTCCGGGGGCAGCGTGGGGCCTGATCTGCTCCCGGAATCGGCGGGGGGCAGCTTCTGCGCCACCATTCGTCGCGGAGCACCGGCTGCACCGGCGGCGGAACGTGCGGTCTGCGGCGAGTACTGTTCACCGGGCCGGGGAGAATAGGGCGAAGCTGGCATAGGCCCATGATACTGGTAATCGCCCCCACGATCTCAGATAATGAGACCTGCGCCTGGCGGTATAGAAGCCTCCGCCCAATGGTGCTTCTGTAGAGAGTGAGCCCACCAGGAGGATCCCATGGCGAACAAGCCACTCACGCTGCCTGAGAAGGTCTGGCGCGATCACGTCGTCGTCCCCGGCAAGGAGTCTGACGGTCAGCGGTCTCCGGACCTGCTCTACATCGACCTTCACCTGGTCCACGAGGTGACCAGCCCGCAGGCCTTCGAGGGTCTGCGCCTGGCCGGGCGACCGGTCCGCCGCCCGGACCTGACCATCGCCACCGAGGACCACAACACCCCGACGCTGGAGATCGACAAGCCGATCGCGGACCCGATCTCGCGCAAGCAGGTGGACACGCTGCGCGCCAACGCCAAGGAGTTCGGCGTGCGGATCCACTCCCTGGGCGACGCCGATCAGGGGATCGTCCACGTGGTGGGACCACAGCTCGGACTCACCCAGCCCGGCATGACCGTGGTCTGCGGGGACTCCCACACCTCCACCCACGGGGCCTTCGGCGCCCTGGCCATGGGCATCGGCACCTCCGAGGTCGAACACGTCCTGGCCACCCAGACCCTGCCGCTGAAGCCGTTCAAGACCATGGCGATCACGGTCAACGGCTCGCTGCGCCCCGGAGTCAGCTCCAAGGACATCATCCTCGCGGTGATCGCCGAGATCGGCACCGGCGGCGGTCAGGGCTATGTGCTGGAATACCGCGGCAGCGCCATCGAGGAGCTTTCCATGGACGCGCGGATGACCATCTGCAACATGTCCATCGAGGCCGGCGCCCGAGCCGGGATGATCGCCCCGGACGCGACCACCTATGAGTTCATTAAGGACCGCCCGCACGCCCCACAGGGCGAGGACTGGGACGCCGCGGTGCAGTACTGGGACTCGCTGCGCACCGATGATGGGGCGGTCTTCGACGCCGAGGTGATCCTCGACGCCGACACCCTGGACCCCTTCGTCACCTGGGGCACCAACCCGGGCCAGGGCGTGAGCCTCAACGGCGCGGTCCCGGCGCCCACCGACTTCACCGACGACGTCGCCCGCGAATCCGCCGAGCGCGCGCTGACCTACATGGACCTGGAACCTGGAACCCGGATGAAGGACATCCGGGTGGACACCGTCTTCCTGGGCTCCTGCACCAACTCCCGGATGGAGGATCTGCGTGCCGCCGCGGAGATCCTGGCCGGACGCGAGAAGGATCCGGAGATCCGGATGATCGTGGTCCCGGGTTCGGCGAAGGTCCGGCTGCAGGCCGAGGCCGAGGGGCTGGACAAGGTGTTCAAGGAGTTCGGCGCCGAGTGGCGCTTCGCCGGCTGCTCGATGTGTCTGGGCATGAACCCGGACCAGCTGGCCCCCGGAGAGCGCTGCGCCTCCACCTCGAACCGCAACTTCGAGGGCCGGCAGGGCAAGGGCGGCCGCACCCACCTGGTCTCCCCGGTGGTGGCCGCCGCCACCGCGATCCGCGGCACACTCTCCGCCCCTGCCGACCTCCTCGTCTCCGCCTGAGCACGCGCACCGCAAGCGCACCGCCCGCGACAGAAAGTCACCATGGAACCCATCACCACGCACACCGGCGTCGGCGTCCCGCTGAGGCAGTCCAATGTGGACACCGACCAGATCATCCCCGCGGTCTACCTGAAGCGGATCACCAAGACCGGCTTCGAAGATGCGCTGTTCTCCTCCTGGCGCAAGAACCAGGACTTCGTGCTGAACCAACCGGCCTATAAGCACGGCTCGGTGCTGGTCGCAGGATCGGACTTCGGCACCGGGTCCTCCCGGGAGCACGCCGTCTGGGCGCTGAAGGACTACGGCTTCCGTGCCGTGATCTCCTCGCGCTTCGCCGACATCTTCTACGGCAACTCGGCCAAGCAGGGTCTGCTGGCCGCGAAGGTCGCCCAGCCCGACGTCGAGCTGATCTTCAAGGAGCTGGAGAACAACCCCGGCACCGAGGTCACCGTGGACCTGATCCACCGCACCGTGCGCTGCGGCTCGGTGGACACCAGCTTCGAGATCGACAACTACACCCGCTGGCGGCTGCTGGAGGGGCTCGACGATATCTCGCTCACACTGCGCGAGGAATCACACGTCGACGCGTTCGAGGCGAAGCGTCCCGGATTCAAGCCGAAAACCTTGCCAGCGAAGGTCTGACCACGCCCGATGCCACCTGGTGGCGGCGGGGTCTTGACCGAATTGTTGCCTGCGCCGCCGGCGGAACTGGGAAGGGATCCCAGCAGATGTGGTTACAGTGGCAAAGCTACATTCCACGTTTGTCGAAGAAGGGACCGCCAGTCCAATGGCCAAGCTGCTCACCGTCCAAGGTGGAAAGCCACTCGAGGGATCCGTCCACGTCCGTGGCGCAAAGAACCTCGTGCCGAAGGCCATGGTGGCCGCCCTGCTGGGCAGTGAGCCCTCCCAGCTGCGCAACGTCCCGGCGATCAAAGACGTCGAGATCGTCACCAATCTGCTCCAGATCCACGGTGTCAAGGTCGAGGCCGACCCGATCACCAATGACCTGACCCTGGACCCGCGCGACTCCTACAGCGCTGCGCACTCCGAGATCGACGCCTATGCCGGGGACTCCCGGATCCCGATCCTGTTCTGCGGCCCGCTCATGCACCAGCACGGCGAGGCGTTCATCCCCGACCTCGGCGGCTGCCGGATCGGTGACCGCCCGATCGACTACCACCTCGAGGTGCTGCGCAACTTCGGCGCCGTGGTGGACAAATCACCCACCGGGATCCACATCTCGGCGCCGCGCGGACTCAAGGGCGCGAAGCTGACCCTGCCCTACCCCTCCGTGGGTGCCACCGAGCAGGTGCTGCTCACCGCCGTGCTCGCCGAGGGCATCACCGAGCTGGAGAACGCCGCGGTGGAGCCGGAGATCCACGACCTGATCGCGATTCTGCAGCAGATGGGCGCGATCATCACGGTCTACACCGACCGCACCATCCGCATCGAGGGAGTGGACCGGCTCTCCGGCTACCGCCACCGGGCGATCACCGACCGCAACGAGACCGCCTCCTGGGCCTCGGCCGCGCTGGTCACCCAGGGCGACATCTACGTCAAGGGCGCCGCGCAGCGGGATCTCACCGCGTTCCTGAACACCTACCGCAAGATCGGCGGCGAGTTCTCGGTCGACGACGACGGCATCCGCTTCTGGCACGCCGGGCATGCCCTGAAGCCGCTGGTGCTCGAGACCGACGTGCATCCGGGCTTCATGACCGACTGGCAGCAGCCGCTGGTGGTCGCGCTGACCCAGGCGCACGGCGTCTCGATCGTGCACGAGACCGTCTATGAGAACCGGTTCGGCTTCACCGAGGCGCTGCAGCGCATGGGTGCCTCGATCCAGCTGCACCGCGAGTGCCTGGGCTCAAGCCCCTGCCGCTTCGGGCAGCGCAACTTCCTGCACTCCGCGGTGATCTCCGGACCGGCCGAGCTCCACGGCGCCGAGATCGACGTCCCGGACCTGCGCGGCGGCTTCTCCCACCTGATCGCCGCGCTGGCGGCGAAGGGCACCTCCACCGTCACCGGCATCGAGGTCATCAACCGCGGCTATGAGCACTTCATGGACAAGCTGGGCGACCTGGGTGCGGATGTCGTGATGTCCGAACGCTGAGTCGGGCCGGTAGGGTCTATCCCTGTGACCGATCACAGCAGCGACCCAGCACCCGTCGAGGGCCGAGGCCGCTCGAGCCGCCGCAGATCCGGCTCGAGCCGCCGCCGGTCTGAGCGCCCCGCGCCGGCAGGGCCGGACACCACCGACTACACCGTGGGTCGCGGCACCCGGCTGGGCTTCTCCGCCGCCGCCGCGGTCTGCGTCCCGGTGCTGAACCTGGCGCTGGGCCGGCGCTGGCACGGGTTGGAGACGCTGCCGAAGGGCGGGTTCATCGTGGTGGCGAACCATGTCAGCGAGGTCGATCCGCTCGTCGTCGCCCATGCCGTCTACCGCAGCGGCCACACCTTCCACTTCCTGATCAAGGACTCGCTGGTCAGCATCCCGGTGCTGGGCAAGGTGTTCAGCGGGCTCAAGCAGATTCCGGTCTCGCGGGACAGCCGCACCGACGCCGGCCGCTCGCTCGATGCGGCCAAGGAGGTCCTCGCTGCCGACGGCGCAGTCATGATCTACCCCGAGGGCACCCTCACCCGGGACCCCGAGGGCTGGCCGATGCGCGCGAAGACCGGCGCCGCCCGGCTGGCGCTGACCACCGGAGCCCCGCTGATCCCGATCACTCACTGGGGTGTCCAGGAGCTCTTCGGCACCTACGCCAAGGTCCCGAAGTTCTTCCCGCGCAAGCGCTACCAGCTCACCGTGGGGGAGCCGATCGACCTGAGCGATCTGCGCGGGGGCCCGATGACCCGCTCGGTGCTCACCGAGGCCACCGAACGCATCGAGACCGCCCTGACCGAAGGTGTGGCCTCGCTGCGCGGGCAGGAGCCCCCCGAGCAGATCTGGGATCGCAGCCTGCGCCAGCGGGTGCCGCGCAGACAGCCCCGCCGCGCACCCCGCGCTGGGAGTGCCGCGACGCCGCAGCCCGTGACCGACCAGCCCAAGACCGACCAGCCCAAAACCGACCAGCCCAAGACCAACCAGCCCGACGAGGCGCAGGAGGATCAGCCGTGACCAAGATCGCCGTGCTGGGCGCCGGCAGCTGGGGCACCACCTTCGCGAAGGTGATGGCCGATTCCGCCGTGGTCGGCGGCGCCGAGCCCGCCGTCGTGCTCTGGGCGCGCCGCCCCGAGGTGGCCGCCGAGATCACCGAGTCCCACACCAACACCACCTACCTCGGGGAGACCCGCCTGCCGGCGATGATCACCGCCACCACCGACCTGGCCGAGGCGGTGCGCGACGCAGAGGTGGTCGTGCTCGCCGTGCCGGCCCAGTCGCTGCGCTCCCAGCTGCAGGTGGTCCGGGAGAACCTGCACGACTCGGCGATCCTGGTCTCACTGATCAAGGGTCTCGAGCGCGGCACCGACCTGCGGATGTCCGAGGTCATCGGCGCCGAGCTCGCCGTGGCGCCGGACCGGATCGTGGTGGTCTCGGGACCCAACCTGGCGATGGAGATCGCCCGCGAGCAGCCCACCGCCTCGGTGGTCGCCTGCACCAGCACCGAGACCGCCGAGCGCGTCGCGGCGCTGTGCAACAACGCCTACTTCCGGCCCTACACCAACACCGATGTGATCGGGGTGGAGATCGCCGGGATCGTGAAGAACGTCATCGCCCTGGCCGTGGGCATCTGCGACGGGCAGCAGCTCGGCGACAACTCCAAGGCCTCGGTGATCACCCGCGGCCTCGCCGAGACCACCCGGCTGGCCACCGAGCTGGGCGGACGCCTGGAGACCTTCTCGGGCCTCGCCGGGCTCGGGGACCTCGTCGCGACCTGCGCCTCCCCGCTCTCGCGCAACCGCAGCGCCGGCCGGCTCCTGGGCGAGGGGTTCACCGCCGAAGAAGCCACCGCCAGGCTCTCCCAGACCGCCGAGGGCATGAAGTCCGGCTCCGCGGTGGTCGAGCTGGCCCGCCAGCACCAGGTGGAGATGCCGATCTGTGAAGCCGTGGTGGCCGTCCTGGACGGCGTGCTGCCGGTGGACCGGCTCTCCTCGCTGCTGCTGGCCCGTGACCTCAAAGCCGAAGGAAGATGACCCATGGTCGAGCTTGATCCTGCCCTGAAACCTCGCGTCCTCGTGCTCTACGGCGGACAGTCCTCGGAACATTCGGTGAGCTGCGTGACCGCCGCCGGGGTGCTGGGCGCCATCGACACCGAGGCGTTCGACGTCGTGCCCGTCGGCATCACCGCCACCGGTCAGTGGACCCGCCCGGTCACCGATCCGCGCAGCCACGGCTTCGGCGGAGACGAGCTGCCCCGGGTGCTGCCCACCGAGTCCACCGTCCAGCTGCACTCGGGCGCCGCGGGATCCTCCGAGCGCCGCGCCGAGCTCCTCGAGGTCCACGCCGACGGCAGCTCCACCGCCCTGGGCCACGTGGACGTGGTGTTCCCGCTGCTGCACGGCCCGTTCGGGGAGGACGGCACCATCCAGGGGCTGCTCGAGCTCGCCGGTCTGAGCTACGTCGGCGCCGGGGTGCTCAGCTCTGCGCTGGCCATGGACAAGCACTATATGAAGATCGCCTTCGCCGCCGCCGGACTCCACGTCGGGCCCTGGGTCACCGTGACCGACCGGCAGTGGACCCAGGACCCGGCCGAGGCGCTGGAACGGATCCGCGAGCTGAGCCTGCCGGTGTTCGTGAAGCCCTCCCGGGCCGGCTCCTCCATGGGGATCACCCGGGTCGAGGACCACGCCCAGCTCCAGGACGCCATCGCCGAAGCGCGCAAGCACGATCCCAAGGTGATCGTGGAGCAGGGGATCGACGGTCGGGAGATCGAGTGCGGCGTGCTCGGATCCCAGAACGGTGCCTCCGCCCGGGCCTCGCTGCTGGGCGAGATCGTGGTCCACGACGGCTCCCAGGCGCACCAGTTCTACGACTTCACCGCCAAATACACCGACGCCGCAGCCGCGGACCTCTCCTGCCCGGCCGAGCTGCCCGAGGAGGTCAGCGCGGAGATCCGCCGCCAGGCCGTGCTCGCGTTCGAAGCTCTCGGTGCCGAGGGGATCTCCCGGGCGGACTTCTTCTACACCACCGGCGGGGACGTGGTCATCAATGAGGTCAACACCATGCCCGGCTTCACCCCGATCAGCATGTATCCGCAGATGTGGAAGGCCACCGGGATCGGCTACACCGAGCTGATCACCGAGCTGATCTCGCTGGCCCTGCAGCGCCCCGCCGGCCTGCGCTGAGCCTTCCCCGGGCGGCCCTTGGCTCTCCTTCTCGGCGCTGAGCTTCCAGAACAGCGCTGAGCCTTCCAGAACAGCGCTGAGCCTTCCAGAACAGCGCTGAGCCTTCCAGAACAGCGCTGAGCCTTCCACCGGGCTGAGCGGCTCAGCCCTGCGGCTCGATCGCCTCGCCCTCCTGGACGTCCTGGGCGTCCTCGGTCTGCTCGATGTCCTGATCGGTGGTGGTGCAGGCGCGGGTCTGCTCCACCTGCTGCACGGCGGGCGCCAGGCCGAGCATCGCGGTGGAGGAGGCGACCTGATCCAGGTTCAGCAGCACCTCCACGGCGGGATCCCGGCCATAGGTGACCAGCCGCCAGGTCTGCTCATCCTCCTCCAGGGCGAGCCAGTCCACGCCGTCGGCGCCCACACAGTGCTCGGGGCTCGGCCCCGGCGGGACCACGCCGCAGCGCATCACCACCTCGCTGGGGTCGCCCCACACCGCGGTGCCCTGGGAGGTGGTGGGCCGCAGCTCGTGGTCCCCGATCACCTCGGGCACCGCGAGCATCACGTCGGCGCAGTCCGGATTCGCTGCGTCCGGAGCCGCCTCCACCGTCGCCGTGGAGGCGCAGCCGCTGATCAGCCCCAGTCCCAGCACTGTGAGCAGGACATTGCGGACGCGAGCACGGCGGTCGCCGGAGTTGATAGACACATGACATATTCTGTATGAAGTCCTAAGTACTTGCCCATTCCAGGAGCACCAGATGACGTATGAGGTCGACTACGACAAGCCCCGCCGGAAGCGGCGCGGGCGTCGTGCCGCGCTGATCATTGTGAGCGTGGTGGCCGTCGTCGTCGTCGGGGCCCTGGTGGCGGGCATGGTCTACCTGAACTCATTGAGCAGCGCCTATGAAGATAATGCGCAGACCTTCGAGCAGAGCTTCCCCGAGGAGGAGGGTCGCCCGGTCAAGGCCGAGGACGACGAATCCATCAACATCCTGCTGCTGGGATCCGATGAGAACGGCGGCTCCGGGGAGACCGAGGAGCTGTCCCGGGTGCCGCAGGGCGGCCGCTCGGACACCATGATGCTGATGCACATCCCCAGCGACCGCGAGAGCGTGCAGATCATGTCGGTCCCGCGTGACCTCTGGGTGGAGGTCCCGGGTCACGGCGAGCACAAGATCAACGCCGCGCTGAGCCTGGGCGGGCTTCCCTCGACCATCGACACCTTCGAATCGCTCTTCGACGTGCGGATCGATCATGTGGCCGCGGTGGACATGCTCGGCTTCACCGGCCTGGTCGACGCGCTCGGCGGGGTCACCGTGAACTCGGGCTACGACCAGCCGTTCACCACCGGTCAGGGGTTCACCTTCCAGCCCGGTGAGCAGGAGATGAACTCCGAGGAGGCGCTCTCCTTCGTCCGGCACCGGCAGAGCTTCCCCGACGGGGACCTCCAGCGGGTGCGCAACCAGCAGGCGTTCATCCAGGCCGTGATCGACCAGACGGTCACCCCGGAGAACCTGAGCAACCCCGGCCGGGTCCGGGACCTGGTGGAGACCTTCTCCCCGCACCTGATCGTCGATGACACCCTGAGCTCCGGCACCGTGGCCTCGCTGGGCTGGAACCTGCGCGGCGCGGTGAACAACGTGGAGTTCTTCACCGTCCCGACCGGGGAGAGCAGCTACTCCGACGACGGCCAGTGGATCTTCTATCAGGACCAGCAGGCCATGGAGGACATCGCCGACGCGATCGCGGACAGCACGCTGGACGACTATGCAGCATCGCGATGAGCCGAGCTCGCGACCTCCGCTGAGGCCACTGCCAGGCCACGCTCGAGCGCAGTCCTCGGCTCGGGGCAAGGTCAAGGGTGCTGCCGCGGTGCACCGCTGGTTCCTCCTCGCCGAAGCCGCCCTGGAGCGCAACGTCGAGCCGCTCAACCGACTCAACGTCTTCCCGATCCCTGACTCGGACACCGGGGAGAACATGCTGGCCACGATCCGAGCCTGCCGCGCCAGCGTGGAGGCCTCCTCCACCGAGGACCTGGGCGAGCTCTTCGCCGCGGCCGGCTCCCGGGCGATGTCCGAGGCCTACGGGAACTCCGGCACCCTGCTCGCGGTGCTGATCTCCGGACTGGCCGAACCGCTGCATGGTCAGCAGCGTCTGACCATCTCCGGGTTCTCTCGCGCGCTGGAACGGGCCAAGGTCCGGTCCTGGTCCGCGCTGACCGACCCGGTCGCCGGGACCATGCTCTCGGTCCTCGATGCGGTGCACTCCGAGGTGCACCACCGCGCGCTGCAGGCGGAGGAGCCCGAGAGCCGGGCGGCCCTGGAGGCCGCCATGCCCTACGTGGTCTCCCGGGCCTTCCTCGCGGTGCAGGCCACCCGGGAACAGCTGCCGACGCTGCAGCGCGCGAACGTGGTGGACTCCGGGGGAGCCGGACTGCTGGTGGTGCTGATCGCGCTGCACTCGACCATCACCGGGATCGCCATGGACTTCGCGCCGCTGCAGAGCCTGCCCGGCTGGCAGCAGCCCCCCGCGGGTCACCACGCTGCAGATCAGCAGCCCGGAGGCCAGCAGCGCACGCCGGAGACCGGCTCGCCGGCGGCTGAACCGTTCACCGAGACTCCAGCGCCGGACGGATCCGAGGTGATGTGCACCGTGCGGCTGGATCCGCTCGGGGCCGCCTCGCTGCGCCACCAGCTCGATGATCTCGGCGATTCGGTGATCGTGACCCCGATCGACGCGAACCCCGACGAAGAGGGCACCTACCGCTGGCGGATCCACGTGCACACCCTCGAGGAGCCGCGCACCTGCACCACTGTGCACGCCGCGGG
The DNA here is from genome assembly GCF_000582475.1 of Nesterenkonia sp. AN1. Lineage (NCBI taxonomy): Bacteria > Bacillati > Actinomycetota > Actinomycetes > Micrococcales > Micrococcaceae > Nesterenkonia > Nesterenkonia sp. AN1. The sequence continues at coordinate 37,288 of NZ_JEMO01000008.1, read as the reverse complement.
ACCCGTGGAGTCCTACGCCGCTACCGCGCTGCACCCCAGTCCCGACCGCAGTCCCGCCGCCCAGGCGGAGACCACCCACGCCCCGCCGGCCCGAGACCAGGAGTGATCCCCGCGTGGACGTGCTTCCCTCCACCGAGCTGAGCCGGATCATCGGCGCGGAATCGGCGAAGACGCTCGAGCAGGGGCTGGGCATCACCACCGCCGCGCAGCTGCTGCAGCACTATCCGCGCCGCTGGATCGAGTTCGGCCAGCTCTCCTCCTTCCGCGACCTCCCCGAGGCCGGGGAACACGTCAGCCTGATCGCCGAGGTCACCGGGGTCTCGGTGCGCAAGATGGCGAACCGGCGCGGCTCCCTGGCCGAGGTCTGGGTCACCGATGACGAGGGCAACTCGCTGAAGATGGCGTTCTTCAACGGTTGGAGCGTGGGCCGCCAGCTGACCCAGGGAGCCCGGGCGATCTTCCACGGCAAGGTGGGCAGCTACCGCGACCGCCCCACCCTGAACAACCCCGACTTCACCGTGTTGGTCGACGCCGACCCGGAGACCATCACCGACCAGGTGGACCCGGAGGCGGACCCGCTGGGCGCCGCTGCGCTGCCGCGCGCACTGAACCGGGGCAAGACCCCGGTCCCGCTGTATCCGGCCACCTCGGGGATCAGCAGCTTCCGGATCCTGGACTGCATCGAGATCCTGCTGGACCTCATCGACTTCGCCGCCTGGCCCGAGCCGCTGCCGGAGCAGGTCCGCGCCTCCGAGGAGCTGCCGGAGCTGGGTGAGGCCTACCGGCTGATCCACCGGCCCGAGACCATGGAGGACCCGGAACGCGGGATGCGCCGGATGCGCTACCACGAGGCGTTCCTGCTCCAAGGGCTGCTGCACCTGCGTCGCGCCCAGGAACAGCACCGACGGGCCCTGCCGCGGCCGGCGCAGGAGGCCGGCCTGCTCACCCGGTTCGACGCCGGACTGCCGTTCACGCTCACCGAGGGTCAGGTCCGCTGCGGGGAGCTCATCGGCGCCGAGCTCGACCGCGAGCACCCGATGAACCGGCTGCTCCAGGGCGAGGTGGGCTCCGGCAAGACCCTGGTCGCGCTGCGCGCAATGCTGCAGGTGCTCGAGACCGGGGGACAGGCCGTGCTGATCGCGCCCACCGAGGTGCTCGCCGCCCAGCATGAGCGCTCGCTGCGCCGGATGCTCGGCGGCCTCGCTGAGGAGGTCGGGCTCACTCTGCTCACCGGCTCGATGGGCACCGCCGATCGCCGTCGGGCCCTGCTCGACATCGCCTCCGGCACCGCCGAGCTGGTGGTCGGCACGCATGCTGTGCTCGGCGAGCAGGTGCACTTCGTGGACCTGGGCCTGGCCGTGGTCGATGAGCAGCACCGGTTCGGGGTGGAGCAGCGCGACGCCCTGCGCACCCGCTATGAGCTCACCCCGCACATGCTGGTCATGTCGGCCACCCCGATCCCACGGTCGGTCGCGATGACCGTCTTCGGGGATCTGGAGCTGACCACCCTGGAGGGCCTGCCGAGCGGCCGGCAGCCGATCGTCACCCATGTGGTGCGCACGGTTCAGGGCCCGCGGTTCATCGGCAGGGTCTGGGAACGGATCGCCGAAGAGGTCGCCGCGGGGCACCAGGTCTACGTGGTGTGTCCCAAGATCAGCGAGGCCGATGCGCGCGAGGACCCGGAGACCGGGGTGCAGACCGACCAGGACGCCTCGGTGGAGCTGATCGCTGCGCGCCTGGCCGAGCATCCGCTGCTGAGCAGGACCCGGCGCGCGTGGTCCACGGGAGAATGGACGCCGCCGCCAAGGAGTCGGTGATGACCGGTTTCGAGCGCGGGGAGATCGACGTGCTGATCTGCACCACGGTGATCGAGGTGGGCGTGGACGTGCACAACGCCACAGTGATGGCGGTGCTCGACGCCGACGCCTTCGGAGTCTCTACCCTGCACCAGCTGCGCGGACGGATCGGCCGTGGCGGCGCCCACGGGCTCGCGCTGCTCGTGACCCGGCTGCCCGACGGGCACCCGTCCCTGGAGCGGCTGGAGCAGGTGGCGGAACACTCCGACGGGATGACCCTGGCCCGACTGGATCTGCAGCGCCGGCGTGAGGGCGACGTGCTCGGCGCGGCCCAGGCCGGCCGGGCTTCCACGCTGAAGCTGCTGCGCACGATCCGAGACGAGAAGATCATCGTCCGCGCCTCCGAGCTGCTGCGCGAGATCAGCGCACAGGATCCCAGCTGGGCGGACTACCCTGGACTGCGCACCGCCGTGGGGGAGTACCGCGACCTCCACGAGGGCGCCGACGAGTTCATCCAGCGCGGCTGAGCAGTCCGACAGCAGGGCCCTGAGACAGGAGTGTGAGATGGCACGGATCATCGCCGGCACGCATAAGGGACGCCGCCTCGTGGCCGTCCCCACCGACGCCACCCGACCCACCAGCGACCGGGTCAAGGAGTCGCTGTTCTCCCGGCTCGAGGGCTATGACGCCCTCCGCGACGCCGTCGTGGTGGATCTCTATGCCGGCTCGGGCGCGCTGGGCTTCGAATCGCTGAGCCGCGGTGCGCGCAGCCTGGAGGCCGTGGACAAGGCCGAGGCCGCGGTGCGCACGCTGCGCCGCAACGCCGAGTTCTTCGGCGCCGAGGCCCCGCCGGCGCTGCGCCGGGAGATCTCGGTGCACAAGGCCGACGCGCTGCGATACCTCGGCTCACGCAGCGGTCCACCCATCGAGCTGCTCTTCCTGGACCCGCCCTACAGCCTCGGAGACGCCGAGCTGTTCAAGGTGCTGAGCGCCGCGAGGGAGCAGCTGCATCAGGCGGCCACCGTGGTGATCGAGCGCGACGCCGGCAGCGGCGCGCCCTCCCTGCCGGAGGGACTCGAGATCTTCAGCGAGAAGTCCTACGGCAGCACGCAGATCTTCATGGTCGAGCCCACTGAAGCAGCTCTTCCGCACTGAGCACGTCGCCGGGGTGCGGGCCCGCGGCCCAGAGCGCGTTGAGCTCGGTCTGCGCCAGCGCCGCACCACGCGCGCGGCGAAGCTCAGGTTCCCCTCGGCCCGGGCCTCGAGCACATCGCTGGGCGCGCTCAGCATCGCGCAGCGCGCCGCCTGCTCGGCGCCCGGGGTGCTTGAGGCGCCCGGGGTGCCTGAGGCGTCGGGGATGGCTGATGCGTCGGGGATCAGCGTGGCCGCCGCGTCGAGCAGCGAGACCACCTGCGCCCGGACGAAGTCCATCGGCGGCTCATCCCCGAGATTCACCAGCAGCAGCCCGCCCGGGACCACCTGCTCAAGGACTGCCCGGTGAAACTCCGGGCTGCGCAGGTGCTCTGGTGCGGCCGCACTGTTGAACAGGTCCACCACGACGACGTCGAAGCTCACCCCTTCCAGGGCTCCACCGGGGCCCAGCACCGCGGCGGCGTCGGCGACCAGATTGCGAGGGCTTCTGCGCATCGGCAGATGCGCCAGCACGAACTCCACCAGCTCAGGTTCGATGTCCACCACGGTCTGCTCCACCGCGGGCCAGTGGTGCTCGATGAAGCGCGGCAGGGTCAGCGCTCCGGCGCCCAGGTGCAGCACGCGCGGCGCACCGGTTGCTGCAGAGGAAATGCCGGCGGCGGGGGCTCCTCCCAGGCGCTCGCGGGCGCAGGTCTGCAGCACGGTACCCATCCGGAACAGGTAGTCGTGGAGCAGATAGTCGGGATCCCCGAGCTCCACATGGGACTGCTCGGCCCCGCCGATGCTCAGCACCACGCCGTCCTCGGTGAGGTCGTCCTTCACGAGCTCGGCCAGCTGCCCGGAGAAGGAGAGCCGCTGGCTCCGGGGCAGGCCCAAGGCGTCGCGCTGGCGCATCAGGGGGTTCCGGTGCCGGCCGCCGCCAGCGTCTCGGGTGCGGTGACCGGCGCCGCGCTGGCCGGCCGCGCGGTGGCAGGCCGTGCGTTGGCAGGCCGCGCGTCGACCGGCGGGTGGCCGGCCAGCGCGGCGGGCAGATGCTCACGCATCCGACGCAGCCCCTCTTCGATGGTGGCGTGGTCCTTGCAGAAGGCGAAACGCACCAGATGCTCCAGCTCGTCGCTCGGGCTGGCCCGGTGCTGGATGGTCAGGGCAGAGACCGGGATTGCGGCCACCCCCACCTCCTCGGCGAGGACCCGGCAGAACTGCGCGGCCGAGAGCGAGGTGATGCCAGAGACGTTGCCGAGCACGAAGTACCCGGCCTCGGCGCGATTCGGCGCCAACCCGAGTTCCTCGAGGCCGGCGCGCAGCAGATCCCTGCCGGCCTCCAGCTCGGCGGTGTTCTGCGCGAAGAACCCCTGGTCGTCCTGGAGCCCGTGGCCCACCGCCCACTGGAAGGCCGGGCCGGAGGAGAAGCTCAGGAACTGCTTGACCCCGCGGACCTGGCTGACCAGTTCGGCGCTTCCGGTGACCCAGCCGACCTTCCACCCGGTGACCGAGAAGGACTTCCCGGCGGAGCCCACCGCCACAGCCACCTCCTCGGCGCCGGGGATGGTTAGGATGCTGCGGTGGGGCAGCCGCGCATCCGAGAGCACCAGATGTTCGTAGACCTCGTCGCACATGATCCGCAGGTCATGCTTGACCGCGAGCGCAACGATCCGGGTCAGCTCCTCGGTGCTGAAGACCGTGCCGGTGGGGTTGTGCGGGGTGTTGAGCAGGATCATCGAGGTGCGCTCGGTGATGGCGGCCTCGAAGGCGTCCAGATCCGGGCGGAACTCCGGACCGCGCAGCGCCACGCCCACCAGCCGGGCGCCGGCCAGCGCGGCGCAGGCCCCGTAGGAGTCATAGTGCGGCTCGAAGGTGAGCACCTCGCTGCCGGGCCGGGCGAAGGCCAGGATCGTCGCGGAGATCCCTTCGGTGGCGCCGGTGGTCACCATGACCTGGGTGGCGGGATCCAGCTGCACGCCCTGACGCCGGGCCTGGGCGTCGCTGATCGCCTCGCGCAGGGTGGGCAGTCCCATCCCCGGGGCGTACTGGTTGCGCGGGCCGGTCTCGGGCTCGGTGATCGCCCGCGCGGCCAGCTGCAGCAGCCAGTCCGGGCCCTCGGTGTCGGGGAATCCCTGGCCCAGATTGACCGCGTCGTGGGCGATGGCCGCCGCCGTCGTGCGCTCGTAGATGGTGGGCATCACCGCAGGGGTGCTCGGCGGGGTGCTCGATGAGGTTTCGAAGCCCAAGGTGTTGGCCCCGGCCGCGGTCCGGGCCCAGGGCTGATCGAGGGCGAGCGGATCCGGGCTGGGGGAGCGATGAGAGGACATGGACTCCATCGTAGACAGCCCGTCGATCGGCAGCGTGTCCTGCGCGCCTGACGTCGGGTTCTTGACCACCTGAAGTACTGTCAGACCATGCAGCTAGCAGTGTGCCCCGGATCATTTGACCCTCTGCACAACGGTCATGTGGAGATCATCGCCCGTGCCTCGAACCTCTTCGACGAGGTGATCGTCGCCGTGTCGCCCAATATGCACAAGAACCCGATGTTCTCGGTCGAGGAGCGCATCGCGATGGCGCAGGAGACCTTCTCCTATGTGCGCGGGGTGAGCGTGAAGCCGCTGGGCAGCGGGCTGTTGACCGACTTCTGCCGCGAGGTCGGAGCCAACGCTCTGGTCAAGGGCCTGCGCGATCCCAAGGATCTCGGCTACGAGTCCCCGATGGCCACGATGAACCGGCACCTCTCCGGGCTGGAGACCGTGTTCCTCGCCGCTGACGGCCGCTACACTCACCTGTCCTCCACGCTGGTCAAGGAAGTCCACAAGCTCGGCGGGGACGTGGCGGAGTTCATCCCGCGTGCGGTGCAGCGCCGGCTCCAGGACCGTCGCCGCTGAGCGCGACCTCAGAAAACTTCATAGATTCGTCTGAACAGGCATCCAGGAAACGATAAGGTGGGCACATGAGTTCAACAACGTCTATTCGCAAAGCTGTCATCCCGGCTGCGGGTCTGGGAACCCGATTCCTTCCGGCCACCAAGGCCATGCCCAAAGAGATGCTCCCGGTGGTGGATGAGCCCGCGATCCAGTACGTCGTCGCCGAGGCCGCGAAGGCCGGGCTCGATGACATTCTGATGATCACCGGCCGCAATAAGCGGTCCCTGGAGAACCACTTCGACCGGGTCCCCGACCTCGAGGCCACCCTGGAGGCCAAGGGCGACACCAAGAAGCTCGAGGCCGTCCGGCAGGCCACCGAGCTGGGCGACCTGCACTACATCCGGCAGGGCGAGGCCAAGGGCCTCGGTCACGCCGTGCTCTGCGCCAAGCGCCACGTCGGCAACGAGGCCTTCGCGGTCCTGCTCGGCGACGACCTGATCGATGAGCGCGACGAGCTGCTCTCGACCATGCTGGAGACCCAGCAGCGGCTCGGCGGATCCGTCATCGCCGTGATGGAGGTGCCCGAAGAGAACATCAGCGCCTACGGCGTCATCGATGCCAACGGCCAGGACAAGGTCGCCGCCGAGAACGGCCAGCCCGCCGACGTCGTGCCGGTCCACGCCCTGGTGGAGAAGCCCCCCGTGGATGAGGCGCCGTCGAACCTGGCGATCATCGGTCGCTACGTGCTGCACCCGGCGATCTTCGCTGAGCTGGAGCAGACCAAGCCCGGGCGCGGCAACGAGATCCAGCTGACCGACGCGCTGCAGGCCATGGCGGGCAAATCCGCCGAGGAGGGCGGCGGAGTCCACGCCGTGATCTTCCGCGGACGTCGCTACGACACCGGAGACAAGCTCAGCTACATCAAGGCCGTGGTCACCCTGGCCGTGGACCGCGAGGACCTCGGACCAGACCTGCGCGAGTGGCTGAAAGAGTTCGTCGGCCAGATCTGATCGGGGGTTCGCACCCGAGCCGCCGTGACTGGTAGAGTGGCACGTCGGTCTAGATCATTGAGGAGTGGTTCAGCAATGACTGCTCTACGCGTAGATGTGCAGGAGCTCCGGGGCAAGCCCGGAACCCAGCACGAGATGCATAGAACTGTCCCTGCCCCGGAGGACTTCGCAACGGTCCTGATCGGGATCCCGCAGGGCAGCGAGCTGCAGGTGGATCTGCGTCTGGAATCGGTGCATGAAGGTGTGCTGATGACCGGCACCGCCGTCGGCGAGGTCACTGGACAGTGCGGCCGGTGTCTAGATGAGCTGAAGTACCCGCTCACCGTGGACATCATGCAGCTGTTCAGCTGGCCCCAGAAGACGCGGAAGGATCCGGCCGAGGAAGAGGATGAGGACACCCGCCCGATGGGCCATGACCTCACCATCGACCTGGAGCCGGTGCTGCGAGACCTGATGGTCTCCGCGCTGCCGTTCCAGCCGGTCTGCCGCGAGGACTGCCCGGGTCTGTGCTCCGTCTGCGGATTCCGCATGGAGGACGACCTCGAGCACTACCACGAGCAGCTCGACCCCCGCTGGGCCGCGTTGAAAGACATGGCCGCGGGACTGCCGGAGCCGGACTCCAAGTCCGACTCCAGCACCTAGAACTTGAACATCGCAGAACTTGACCATCGCAGAACTTGATTGACCAAGACTCTGTCCATCATCTAGAGAGAAAAGAGACACCGTGGCTGTTCCAAAGCGGAAGATGTCCCGATCCAACACCCGCAACCGCCGCTCGCAGTGGAAGGCTTCTGTGCCGAAGCTGGTGAAGACCGTGGAGAACGGTCGCGTCGTCTACAGCCAGCCTCACCAGGCCAAGCTGGTCACCGACTCCGCCGGTTCGCCGCTGTTCTATGAGTACAAGGGTCGCAAGGTCGCTGACGCCTGAGTCGTCGAACATGACGACATCGCACGTGAGCGATCACGAAGAGCTTGTGAAGAGTCTCGGGGTGCATATTGCCCCCGGGACTCTTCGTCTTGCCCTGACCCATCGCTCCTATGCCTATGAGAACTCCAACCTGCCCACCAATGAGCGGCTGGAGTTCCTCGGGGATTCGATCCTCGGCCTGGCGGTCACCGACTACCTGTTCCGGACCTTCCCGGATCTGGCCGAGGGTGACCTCGCCAAGCTCCGCGCCGCACTGGTGAGCACCCGCGCCCTGGCCCGGGTGGCCCGCGGCCTCGGCGTCGGGCCCTACATCAGCCTGGGAGCCGGCGAGCGGCTCACCAACGGCCAGGACAAGGACTCGATCCTTGCCGACACGATGGAGGCGCTGATCGGTGCCGCCTACCTCTCCACCGACACCGAGACGGCCCGCCGTCTGGTGCTGCGCCTCGTGGTCCCGCTGCTCAGCGACAAGGACGCGATGACCGCCGGCAAGGATTGGAAGACCACGATCCAGGAGATCGCGGCCGCCAAAGACATGGGCGAGATCCGCTACCAGATCACCGACTTCGGCCCGGACCACCACAAGTCCTTCAACGCCACCCTGGTCATCGGCGGCACCGCCCACGGCTCCGGCTCCGGGCCCTCCAAGAAGGAGGCCGAGCGCGAAGCCGCTCGGGTCACCGTGGAGACCCTCACCGCCGGCCGCGGTGAACAGGGCGACATCCTCACCCTGGTCCTGGACCGGTTCGAGGACACCGCACCCGCCAGCAGCTGATGCCCGAGCTGCCCGAGGTCGAAGTGGTCCGCCGCGGCATCAGCCGCTGGGCCACGGGACGCACCGTAGAATCCGTCACCGTCCACGATCCGCGCAGCCTGCGCCGTCACGCGCTGGGCGCCGCACTCGATGAACCGGCCCGGTTGGGCTCCTTCACCGACGCGCTGACCCACCAGAGGCTGCTGGCACCGCAGCGCCGCGGCAAGTTCCTCTGGATCCCGTTGCGCCAGGGCTTGATGCCTGCGGGAGCAGCAGCGCCTGCAACTGCTGCTCAGCCCGGCTCGGGGACAGAACCGGTCGGGGAGTCGCTGCTGATCCATCTGGGCATGAGCGGGCAGGTGCTCATCGATGAGCCCTCCGCCCCGGCGCAGAAGCACCTGAAGATCACGCTGGAGCTGGGCGGGGAAGGCTCCGCTCCGAAGCAGCTGCGCTTCATCGACCAGCGCATCTTCGGCGGCATGCAGATCTCCGAGCTGGTTCCCTCCACCCACCCCAGCGGCAGCGTGCCGGCCGCCGCGGTGCACATCGCACCGGACCCGCTGGAGCCCGGATTCGACGAGGAGACGTTCTTCCGCGCCCTGCGCCGCCGCAAGACCGGTCTGAAACGCGCGCTGCTGGATCAAGGAATGATCTCCGGGATCGGTAACATCTACGCCGATGAGGCGCTCTGGCTCGCCCGGCTGCATTACCTGCGCTCCACCCAGACCATCACCCGCGCCGAGTCCGCCCGGCTGCTCAGCGGGGTCAAGACCGTGCTGCTGGCCGCACTCGAAGCCGGCGGCACCAGCTTCGATGCGCTCTACGTCAACGTCAACGGCGCCTCCGGGTACTTCTCGAGGTCTCTCAACGTCTACGGCCAGCAGGGCAGGCCGTGCCCGCGGTGTGACACCGAGGTCAGGCGCGAGACGTTCATGAACCGCGGATCGCACTTCTGCCCGAAGTGCCAGCCCGGGCCGCGGGCCGCCCGGCCGCCCGCCTCGGGCCGTCCATGAGCCTGCCCTCGGCTCTGGCCGGGACGCCCTCGGCCGAGACCCCGGTTCCGGCCTTCCTACAGCGATCGCTGCAGGCGCTCGGGCTGGGTGCAGCCCAGCTCCGCCCGGTCTGGCGCAACGGAGCCGGCGGTCTGACGTTCTCCGTCGCCAGCGGCGGTGCCGCGGCTCCGATCGAGCTCTATGCCAAATGGAACCCCGACGCGCCGGGGAATCGCTCACGCAGGAGGCCGAGCGGCTGCGCTGGATCCACGGACGCCACCCCGCACCGGCCGTGGTGGACCTGATCGTGGAGGGCCCCGAGGAGGTGCTGCTCACCCGAGCGCTGTCCGGCGAGTCGGCGGTCTCCCCACGGTGGAAGGCTGATCCCGATCTCGCGCTGCGGGCCCTCGGCACCGGTCTGCGCCGGCTGCACGATCTGGAACCTCAGGACTGCCCCTTCGACTGGGGCGTGGAGCATCGGCTGCGCGCGGCGGGACGCACGTCGGGTCGCACGTCGAGCCCTGCCGCGCAGCTGCCCGAGGACGCGCCGAGCCTGGATCGCCTCGTGCTGTGCCAGGGCGATCCCTGCGCCCCGAATACGCTGCTGGCTGCCGACGGTTCGTTCCTCGCCCACGTGGATCTGGCTCGCCTCGGGGTGGCGGATCGGTGGGCCGATCTCGCCGTGATGTCGATGTCCCTGGCCTGGAACTTCTCCGGCTACGACGAGGCGGTGTTCTGGGACGCCTACGGGATCGAGCCCCAGGCGCACCGGATCGATTACTACCGACGCCTCTGGGACGCCACCTAGCCGTACTCGGCCGGGAGCTCTCTGAACAGCGTCGATGCGGGAGTGCCCAGATCGGTGGGCTAGCATGAATCGGATCGTCGAACGCGTAGAGGAGGGTGTGTGGCCGACAAGAATTCGCCCGAGCCACAGCCGCACCGAGCCCGCAGGGCCGCAAGGCTCCCGGGCGGGCCGGCGGCAGCCTCGAAGTCGACCAACCCCGATGACACCGAAGAACCCACCGTCACCGTCTCCGGCGCCGAGGATGCCGCCGCGGAGGAAACGCCCAAAGACCCGTCACGACGCCGCCGCCTGATCCGCAACGGTCTCATCGCCGTGGCGGTGCTGCTCGTCGTCGCGGTGGGCGCCGGACTGCTCTACGTCAACCAGCTGCGCACCACCTTCGACGAGCAGCGCAATGTCCTGGATCTGGGCCTCGGAGGCGATGACACCGCCGGTCGCACCGAGGACGGCACGGTGAACATGCTCCTGCTCGGCTCCGACAGCCGCGGCGAGGATGACATGGAGTACCGCGGCGAGATCGGCGACAACGCCTCCGAACGCTCCGACACCATGATGTTCGTGCACATCCCGGCCGACCGGTCCGGGGTCTACGTGATGTCCATCGTGCGGGACCTCTGGGTGGACGTGCCCGGCGAAGGCCAGGGCCGGGTCAACTCCGCGCTCGGTGTGGGCGGGTACCCGCTGGTCGTCGACACCGTCGAGGAGCTGCTGAACACCCATATCGACCACGTGGCGATCATTGACTTCGAGGGATTCTCCGACCTGACCCGCGCCCTGGGCGGGGTCTACGTGGAGAACCCGCGGCCCTTCTCCGCCGGCCAGCAGAACCCGGCGTTCTACCCCGAGGGCACCATTCGCCTGGAAGGCGACAACGCACTGCGGTTCGTCCGCGAGCGCAAGTCCTTCCCCGACGGAGACTTCAGCCGGGTGCAGAACCAGCAGCTGGTGATCAACGGGATCGTCGATCAGCTGCTCTCCTCCGACACCCTCACCAATCCGCAGCGGGTGATGGACGTGGTCAACGGCATCGTCCCCTACCTGAGCGTGGACGACGGTCTCGACGCCAACACCATCGCCGCCTACGCGCTGGAGATGCGCGACCTCCGTTCCGGGGACATCGAGATGTTCACCATCCCCACCGGGGAGATGGCCACCACCGCCAGCGGTGCCCAGGTGATCCTCAAGGACGAGGAGATGCTCGAGCTGCTGCAACGGTCCCTGAAGAACGACAACATGGAGGGCTTCATCGACTACATCGAGCTGCAAGAATCCCAGGACGGGCAGCAGTGACCCCTCGGGTTCAGCTCCTGACACACAGTTATTGGCCGGAACGCACGGCCCCGCAGCGCCGCTGGGAACGCCTCGTGGGCTGCTGCGCGAGGACGGCTGGGCGGTCGACGTCGTCACCCCCGCGGTGAACTCCCACCACACCCCGGAGGAGGTGCGAGGCCAGGGCAGATTCCGGCTGCGCCCCACGCCGGGGCCCACCGGGGAGCGGCTGCACCGGACCCCGTACATCCTGCTGAAGAATTCCCGCGCGGGGCGCTTCGCCTCAGACCTGGCCTCCGCGGTGCTGATGGTGCCCCGGGCGCTCAGCGCGAGCAAGCCTGATCTGGTCATCGCCACGGTGCCGGCCCTGCCCACCATCTGCGCCGGCTGGCTGGTCAGCCGCTGCCGCCGGGTGCCGCTGGTGGTCGATATGCGTGACGCCTGGCCCGAGCTCGCCCGCGAGGCCGGGGTGAAGGCCGGCCCGCTGGGGATGCTGATGGAAGCTGCCGTGGTCAGCGTCCAGCGCCGGGCTGAGCTCGTGGTCACCGTCACCGAGGGCTTTGGTCAGCGGCTGCGCGAACGCGGGGTCTCCCGGGTGGAGACCATCAGCAACGGCGTCGCCCTGGACCAGGTGCCGCAGCTCGAGCACCGGACACGCGAACCCGGGGAGCTGCGCATCGCCTACCTGGGCAACCACGGCGAGAGCCAGGCCCTGGGACGCATCATCACGGCCGTGGCGCTGATCCCGCGCACCCGGGAGAATTCAGTCGACGGGGACCACACCCGTTCCGAGGGACTCGACGTACAGCTCCGGCTGGTCGGCTCCGGCACCCAGAAGGACCAGCTGCGCCAGGTCGCGGAGGAGTCCGGTGCCCTGGACAGCGGTGCGGTGGAGTTCTTCGATCCGGTGCACGGCGAGGAGATCTGGGAGCACTACCGCTGGGCCGACACCGCCTTGGTCAGCCTGCGCACCGACTGGGCCTCCTTCGCCTGGACCGTGCCCTCGAAGACCTTCGAGCTGCTGGGCCTGGGCAAGCACATCACCGCCGCGGTCACCGGAGAGGCGGCCTGGGTGCTCGGCCACGCACGCAACGTCAGCTTCCTCTCCGGAGACTCGGAAGAGATCGCGGCCAGGCTCACCGAGCTCGCCGCCGATCCGGACTCCACCCCGGTGGATTCCACCGGCCGCGACTGGGTCGCCGAATACGCAGACCTGCCGGGGCTTGGCCGCCGCTACGCCGCCCTGCTGCGCACGCTGCTGCAGGAGCGGGCCCGGTGAGTCGGCCGGTGATCACCGCCGCCAACGCCTATATCTGCGTCTGCACCTACCGCCGGCCCGGCCCGCTGGCACAGCTGCTGAGCTCGCTGCGCGCCCAGGAACTGGGTCCGGTGGGGGAGTCGAGTGCGGTGGGGGAGTCACGCGCGCTGGGGGAATCGGGCGTGCTGGCGGAGCGCGAGCTGCCGCAGCTGATCGTGGTGGACAACAGCCCCGAGGGCGACGCCGAGGCCCAGGTCCGCGCTCAGTATCCGGGTGCGCAGTACCTCCACGAGCCGCGCCCCGGGATCGCCGCCGCGCGCAACGCCGCGGTGGAGGCTGTGCCGGCGGATGCCGAAGCGGTGCTCTTCCTCGACGACGACGAGCGCGCGGCGCCGGACTGGCTGCGCACACTGATCGACTGTGCCAACTCTTCCGGGGCCGACACCGTCTCGGGTCCGGTGATCACCCATTTCGGGGAGGACCCGCCGGCCTGGCTGCAGGCCAGCGGTTTCATCCGGCGCATCGACTTTCCCACCGGACCCTGGAACCACCGCGCCGCGACGAACAACGTGCTGGTCCGCGCGCATTGGTTCACCAGCGCCGGGTATCGATTTGATGAGGCGTTCAGCTTCATCGGTGGTGAGGACTCCGACCTCTTCGGCCGGATGCAGGCCGCCGGCGCCCAGGCCTGGTGGTGCGCCGAGGCGCAGGTCGAGGAGGACCTGCCCGCCGAGCGGCTGAGTCCGGCTTGGATGCGCCAGCGCGGGATCCGCGCCGGACATGTGCGCGCCACCAAACTCATCCGGCGTGCCGAGCAGGACCAGGCAACCCCGACGCTGCGGCTGCGGATCGGCGCCGAAGGGCTGGTCCGCATCGGCTACGGGGCGGCTCGGACCACAGCCCGCCGGCTCAAGCGCGCGCCGGTGCGGTATGTGGACAGCGTCTATCACCGTGAGGGCCTGGGCATGCTCCAGGCCGCCGCCGGCCGCCGCTACGAGGAATACGGACGCTGACTCAACCGGGGTTCTCGGCCTTGCTGCGATCCTTCACAGCCAACGTGTAGGCCGCCTCCGCGGCAGTGATGCCCCACTGCCCGGCCTCGCGCCGCTGGACCCGCTCAATCTCGGCGGAGACCTCGCGCAGCGCGGTCACCCGATCGATGGTCTTGGACTGAGGTTTGAGCCTTCGGCGGTAGGTCGCGCCGACCCGGCGGCCCAGGCGGGTGCGCTTGAGCTGGGCCAGCTGCAGCCCTGCGGTATCGAGTGCTCGGCGCTTGATCCGTCCCGCCAGCGGGCGCAGCTTCTCTGTCGAGGGCAGCTGGTGCACACCGAAGAACCGCAACGCCTCAGGCGTCTTCCAGGCGTGGTGATACGGGTCTTCCACATAGAAGGCGGCGATCTCCGCGAGCACCTCTGCTGCCTCAGCCTTCTCCGCGGAGGGCACGCGGGAGAACTTCCGCAGGTACCAGGTGACGAAGAAGTGCTCGAACCGGGTGTCCAGATAGTCCTGCAGGAGTCCGACCTCGTGCAGCCAGGAGCTGCGAGCCGCTTCCAGGATCAGGTACTTTCTGAAGTAGGCCGGGCTGACCACGTTGACGATCGAGTTGTCCACCGCTCCGTAGTAGACGTAGACCGACCGGTCCACCGGCACATAGGCGCGTGCGTGGAAGAGCATCTGCTGGAAGAAGAAGGTGTCCTGCCCGGTGGCGCCCACCGGCTGGGTCAGCCCCAGCCCCTGCAGCCACGCGGTGCGGGCTACTATGCCCTCGATCGACGCGGGTCGGAACTTGATCTCGCGCAGCGAGTCACGGGTCGGCCAGCGCAGGCCGTCACGCAGCTCGATCCCGGTATACCAGTCGTGGACGCGCAGGGTCTGGTGCCGCGTTGGTCCAGGTGGCCTGGTTGCCCAGGGCGAAGTCCGCCTCGGGCTTCTCGGCCAGGCGCTGCTGCAGCAGGTGGTAGCCGGCCTCCAGCTCCTCGTCGTCGGGATCCAGGTAGGTGACATACTCGGTGGCGGTCAGCTCCAGGCCGGTGTTGCGCGGACGCGAGGCCGAGCCGGACCCACCGGTGCCGTGCCGGAACGCGGAGACGTTCGCATAGGTCCGGGCCAGTTCCTCGACCGTGGCCACCGTGACCGGGTCGGTGGAGCCGTCGTCGACCAGCAGCACCTGGGTGCGTGGGAAATGCGGAGAACGGCGCAACGAGGCGAACGCCTTGTGCCGCAGATGATCCCCGTTGTTGTAGATCGGCACGATCACGGTGAGCTCTAGCCGCTCGGCCTCTGCGGTGCGCCGCACCTGAGCCTTCACAGAGGAGAGGTCATCCCCGGTGTGAGGGAGCGCGGCCGGGGCCAGCCCGGAGACCTGGATCGCGGCGGAGGCGAAGCGCCCCAGGTGGTCGACGGCGTAGACCCGCGCGTCCTGCCCGGACGCGGCCAGCACAGCAGGAGTCACCAGCGCCGAGGCCTCGGGACGCCACCAGGCGGTCAGACCGAGGTCCTCGAATCCGCGCTGATGGGCGTGGGCCCGATGGTCGGTCTCGGCGGCGGTGCCGTTGAGTTTCGTGGTGATCGTTGCGGACTGGTAGCGGAAAGCAGCCACATGATCCGCACCGTAGTGCGGACCATATCGGTGCTGGTCGCTCAGCGGCAGCAGCACGTCGATGGGCTGCGCCAGCGGATCCGCTGCCCGGGCGCCGAGCTGCTCCCAGCTCAGCAGCTCCACCGGGGGGTGCCCAGCGGCGGCGAGGTTCTGCGCGGCCATGTCCTGGGCGAGCTCCGCGGTGACCTTCTCCGCGACGGCGACCACCAGTTCCCGCCTGGACTTGACCTGCTTGCCTGCGGTCCGGGCCACTCGGGTGAGCAGGTCCGAGACGTGGTGGCGCATGAAGACCTCACGGACACCGTCGCCCTGCGCCCGACGGAGCCCCTCCAGGTCCATCCCACGCAGGCTCTCTTCGACGTCGGCCGCAGAGTTCGCGATCCGCACCTGCGGGTGATAAGAGTTCAGGCCCTGGTTATAGCTGGAGAGGACCAGGGTGCCGGCGGCCTGCAGCTCGAGCGCTCGATTGGCGAACATGGTCTGCGAGTCGACCACGGAGTTCAGGTTGACCGCGATGTCCACCACGCGCTGGATGTCCATCAGCTCGTGATGGTCCATGGCGGGCACCCGGTAGGGCCAGTACTTGACCGGGACCAGCTGGTTCGGGCTGAGGATCGGCTGCTCGGAGTCCAGCTGGGCGGTGATCTCGTTCCACCACCGGTCCACGATCGCCAACGGCCGGCCCGCGTCGAGCACGCCGTCGAGGATCCACTCGGCGTAGCGGGCTCGCTGCTGATACTTCTTCCCCATCCAGGAGCCTGCGAAGAAGATCAGCTCACGCGCCTCCGCCGGGGCGCTGCGCGAGCCGATCGGTGAGTGCAGCAGCGGGTTGACCGCGAAGGGCAAGACCTCGATGCTGTGCGCGCCGGGGCAGTCCCTCCGGTACTTCGAGAGGACCTCCGCGGCGGTGGTGAAGATGTGATCACACGCGCGGGCCACGTCGAGGAACTGCCGGTAGTCGGGCGGGTCCTCCTTGCCGTAATAGACCGGCGGGGCGCCGGCTGCGCGATAGGCCGGGATGATCGTGTCGATCAGCAGCCGACGGCGCTCCGGAGCCTCCGCGGCAGTGTAGTCCCAGGCGCGACCGTCGTGCCCACGCCAGGTCGCGGCGACCAGCAGCAGGTCCACGTCATCGAGGTGGTTCTGCCAATTCTCCGGGGTGATCGGGATCAGCGTGGCCGCACCGGAGTAGGTGTCGAAAAGGAACCGGTCGCAGATGATCCCGATCCGGAGGTCCAGCGTGGGCCGGGAGATGCCGGGCTCGGTGGCGGGCAGCTGTGCGGCCGCAGTGCGGGAGAGAGCGAGCGCGTCCTGGGTGGACCGAGCCGCCAACGGCGCGGCGAGCGGTGCCGTCATTGGGGCGTCGGGGGTCGCCGAAGGCGCTGCCGCACGCTCGCGCAGATCCGCCGCACGCTCGCGGTGCGCCCGCTCCAATGGCCCCCAGAGCTTCTCGTGATGCGCTGAGCTGGAGAGTTCCCGGGCGGCGTGATCATGGGCCCGGGCTGCCTGCTCCGCCGTCGTCGTGATCTTCGAGACCGAAGAGGTGGCTGCGGGGGCGCTGGCGGGGCTGCTTGCGAGGGGCGCGGAGGGGTCGTCTGGGAGATTCACCCCCCGACACTATCCCGAGCCGTGTTGGGTTTGGTGCAGGCAGTCCGGCTTGCTAGAGTGAAGTCTCGTTGCGGCGATGAATCGGCTTGAAAAGGCCATCGTCAAGCTTCAGCGGGGATGTAGCTTAGTGGTAAAGCTTTGGTCTTCCAAACCAACGATGCGGGTTCGATTCCCGTCATCCCCTCCAGTCACTTCCAAGCCTCTCCCGGTGATCGGGTCCTCTCGGTCACAGCAGGAGGGGCTTTTTGTGTATCTGCCGCAGAGTCGGCTCGAGAGTGAGGAACCCATGGCGCGTCCCCGGATCTACTTCGTGGTCCAGCCCACCGTGGCGCACTACCGCGAGCCGCTGCTGCGCCGGCTGCTGGAATCCACCCGCTATGACTTTGACCTGGTCGGACGGTTCAAGAACTCGGAATCTACTGCTGTCGACGAGATCCATTCTGCCGCCGACGAGGTCCTCGCGAAGGTGAGGCCGCTGACGTTCTCGAAAATACGCGGATACTGGTGGGAGCATGGTCAGGTTCGTGAGATTTGGGCGGGCGCGCACGACGCCTACGTGATCGCCGGACGCATCCCCACCGTCTCTGCCTGGGCCGCCTGTGCGGTCGCCGCGCTGCGCGGACGCACCCTGATCATGTGGGGTCACGGCTGGAAGCGGCCCGAGGACGGGCTCAAACGCCGGGTCCGGCTCGCCTTCTACCGACTGACTGACGGACTGCTGGTCTACGGTGACCGAGCCAAGGAGCTCGGCAGCTCCTACGGGGTCCCGGCCGAGAAGATCCAGGTCATCTATAACAGCATCTACCCGGAGGCGCTGACCACCATGGCGCGGGAGAGTGCCGCTCACCCCGGGCAGGCCCCCGACGACGACGGGGCAAACCCGACGATCATCTACAGCTCCCGGCTCACCACCCGGCACCGTCTGGACCTTCTCGCCGAAGCGCTGGGAGGCATGCCCGCCGCCGCGAGGCCGAAGCTGCTCATTGTGGGGGAGGGTGCCGAGCGTCCCCGGCTCGAGCAGGTGTTCGCCGAACACGGGGTGGACGCGGAGTTCCTCGGCGCCGTCTATGACTATGAGCAGCTGCGCGAGCTCTACGCCCGGGCCGACCTCGCGGTCTCCGTGGGCGGAGCCGGGCTGAACGTCACCCAGTCGATGAGCTTCGGGGTGCCGGTGCTCGCCGAGGACGGCAACCCCGATTCCAGCCCCGAGATCGAGGCCGTGGTCGAGGGAGTGACCGGCCGGTATTACCAGACCGGCGACGCCGGCTCGCTGCGCCGGGTACTCGCCGAGCTCCTGGCCGCGCCGGCCCAGCTGCGTCAGCTGGGGGAGGCCAGCCTCGCTGTGGTGCGGGAGCGCTACACGGCGGAGAAGCACGCCGAGGCGATCGAAGATGCGCTGGATCGACTGCTCGCCCGCGCCAAGCGGGGGTGAGTGCTCCGGCGGGTGGCGTTGGGTCCCGTCCGCGGACCCTTCTGCCGGCCATCTCAGGGGGCTGACGGCCGTAGATTCCGTAGACGGCCAGCCCAAGGCCGAACAGCAAGAACGCGACACCGAACCGGACTCCAGCGGCCCAGGGTGAATAGTGCGCTACCTGGACCCACTTGCCCAGGTTGTGGTTCCCGTGGTCGAACACCCGGTCGTAGGTGGGGTGCCGGGCGGCAACGGGTTTGGGCCTTTGGGGAGCTGTTCTGCCGTCTTGGTCCGAGATGTTGTGGATGTAGATGCCGAGCAACCCGTTGCCACGCTTCAGGGTGGAGCGGATCTCATACTGCATCCATTCCCGATGGGCCGTTTCGGGACCGATCAGGACCGCAGTGACTGCTGTGTGCTTGAGTCCATTCAGAAACAAAGTTGCGAGAGCGGAATCGCCTGAGCTCTTGACATTCTCGCACCGTCTAGCTGATACCCACGTCTTGGGAATGTCCTCTAACTGAACCGAGCTGGCGAGATGAACCTGCAGCTTCTCCACCAGGGCATCAGGTTGCTCCACCGGCATGGAGTATCCACAGTCGCCGATGGGTTCCCCGTGAGGCTGGGGGAGTGAGGGGCTTACAGGCATGGATTACGCCGGTGGCCCGATCGCCGTGGAATCCGGCCAGCAGCTCTTACTTGTTGTCCTTATAGGGTTCGGTCTGGGAAGTGGCGGCGCGTATGCGTTCTTCGAGGTCTCGAGAGGGATTCTCCTCACGCCAGGTCAGGCTCCGTCCATCCAGGCGTTTGGCGATGACACGAAGCTCCGCGATCTCGACATCTATCGAGGGGTCTGCTGTCCGGGCATCGTTGAGCTCTTCCCACTCAGCATCGCTGAGATCATCCGTGAGCGCGCCGGCGATCAGCTCCTCTCGCCGAGAAGATGCCTCCGGTGTCATATGGGACCAACTCTCTTCTTCTATAGCAATACTCCTAAAACGAAATATATCGGATCTTGCAAGTTTGAGACTCAAATCCAAAATCCAGGTGGTGGACGTCTTTGAGTCGCAGCTTCAGGATGCGCCGGTGTAACTGGACCAGATCCTTCAGTGGCCGAGGTGATGCGGAGCAGTCAGTCAAGCCGGTATGGCAGCGGTCATTCGGTGCATTTCTGAGTTGATTCTCCATGCAGACAGGTCGAGGAGCGCGTCGACAGACCGCTTGTCACCTTCGCGTCCCCGTTGATGTTCGTACGTGCTTGAGGTTGACACGCGATCATTGATCAGGTGTTCGTCAGGCCGGGTATCGGATGACTATGCGTCCGAAAAAGTTGAGGAGCTTCATGCGATCTACCGCCTACTACGTCGGCGCGCGGTTCCGCCTGAGGCCTGCGACTGGTGACCGCAGGCCAGCCGCTATCTCGGAGAGGATACCGTTTCCGACAGGTCGGAAACAATCAAACTAGGGCGTGAGAGGCGCATTCAGTGCACATGCCGAGACGAGCGCACGTTGCTCCCTGCAAGTGGGAAACTTTCCCCGGTGCCAAAACTCTTAGAGTCATCACGGGAGAGGCAGGCGGTGAGCGCTCAGTTGCGCGTGCTGACCCGCCATGCAGTCTTGACATGATGTGCCGCATTGGTGATTCGAACTGCGGTGCGGCGGCCTAGACGGGAGTGCGGGCTGGGTCGGGAGATTCGCGATCCAAGTGTGAAGAGCCTGCAAAGTGCTGTCAGACTCATTTCCAGGCACCGATTCCTGTTGGACGAGGGCCTCTCAGAATCAGGCCAAAAGGCCCTACTTGAAGTAAGGAATCGTTATGACTCGCACATTCGCTCTCATTGCCACTCTTCAGTCCTTCATGACTGATCGCTTCGAAGGACGTAAAGACAAGGGTGCCACCGCCGTGGAGTACGGGCTCCTGGTGGGGCTGATCGCTGTGGTGATTATTGGTGCTGTTCTTGCTCTCGGTGGCACACTAAACGACCTCTTCACCGGCGTGAACACCGATCTCGAAGGTGTCGGGGGCTAATAACCGCTTCCCATGACTAGTTGCCGGTGGCGCCCTCAGGGGGTTCCACCGGCAACTTGGGTCTTACAGGCACTGTTGCGTCAATCCCGCAGAAGGGGCAAGACATGAGAGCACGAGAGCGTGATCGCGGCGCCTCTGCCGTGGAGTTCGCCCTCGTTGCCCCGATTCTGGTGCTGATGCTGCTTGGCATCATCGCGTTCGGTCACGCTTTCCATGTCCAGTCCGCACTGTCCAATGCTGCCCGTGATGGCGTACGAGTGATGGCCCTGCAAGACACATCCGGCGGGACTGACCCCCGAACAGCCGCCCGAGATACCGCGATCGCCTCGGCAGCACCTTCTGCGAGTCTCTCCGCCGGGCAGATCAATATCACCCCCGCCACCTGTGAGGCGGCTGGCACCTCGGGTCCAGGTACCGCCACGGTGACGATCAGCTATCCGATGCAGCTTCTGGGCGGCATCGGAACGGTCACACTTACGGGCAAGGGGACTATGCGATGCAACGGCTGAGGGCCCAGTTCGCGACCCTGACGAGTCGCCTGGAGAAGGGACGCGACCGGGGCGCCTCGGCGGTCATCACGGCGCTCATGATGGTCCCGATCATGATCCTGGCAGCACTGGCCATCGACGTCGGCGCGATGCACGCCGAGCAGCAGCAACTCCAGACCGGTGCCGATGCTGGGGCCCTCGCCGTCGCCCAGGACTGCGCGCGCGATGACTGCGCCACCACGGCTGCCACGGCCCAGAGCATGGCCTCGGCGAATCTCAATGCAGCCGGTGCCATCGGTGAGATCGAGTCCTTGGATGAAACCGCTGGCGAGGTGAAAGTCCAGACAAGCGCCGTCCGCGAGCACTGGTTCGCCCCAATCGTCGGGATCAACTCCACTCGGCTGCAGGCCCAGTCTGGTGCCCGGTGGGGGTATCCCACTGGGGGAACCGCAGTTCTTCCGGTGGCCTTCTCCTGGTGTGCTTTGACGGCACAAGCTGGAATCACGGTTCTACGGGATCCAAACGGAACTGTGATCGGGGTAAATATGCCGTCAACGAGCGCTCAGCGCACCATTAATTTCACCAAGTCGTCCGCCACTACGTGTACGGGGCCTTCCGGCAATGCAGTTCCAGGTGGCTTCGGTTGGTTGACGCCCAGTTCCACCAACTGTGGAAAAACCGAATCCATCATCGGCGGGTGGGTGGGGTCTGACACGGGTAATAACGTCCCGTCGCCCTGCAACAACGCCGAGTTCCAGAAGTGGTTGGGCAAAACTGTTCTTCTGCCCATCTTTGATCAGACCAGAGGAACTGGCAACAGCGGTGAGTACCGTGTGTTCTGGTATGCGGCGTTCACCCTTTCCGGTTACTACTTCGCTGGCCAGTACAGTCATCCATCCCCAGCTCCCTGCGGCGGCAGCGAACGGTGTATCCGGGGGAGCTTTGACCGTTTCGTGGACCTGACCGAAAATTTCGACTACAGCCCCAGCGGGCCCCGTATGGGTGCTGCTGTCGTGGCCCTGACCGAGTAAGGGCTGTTCATTGTCCCGTCGTTTTATCGCCGCTGTCCTTGCAGTCCTCCTCGCTGGTCTTGCCGCTCTGTTGGTGGTCAGGTATGTCAACACTGCGGATGAACGGGCGATGGCGGACATGTCACCCGAGTCCGTGTTGGTGGTGACCGAATCGGTCCCAGAAGGCACCCCGGTGAGCGAGATGACCGACTCTGTGTCCACCGATGAGGTGCCCAGCTCGGCCGTCATCCCCGGTGGCATCGGCTCACTCGAGGATGTGGCGGGAGAGCTGACGACCACGACGCTCTACCCGGGCGAACAGCTGGTCGAGGGCCGCTTCGCATCGCCGGAAGAGCTCGAAGATCCGATGAAGGTCGATGCCCCTGAGGGCTTCCACGAGATCACCGTCCAACTGCCCACCACGAGGGTGATCGGCGGGCACCTGACGCCGGGAGATACTGTCGGGTTCTTCGTCAGTGCCTCTGATCCCCAGGAGACCCAGTTGACGCTGCAGAAGGTCCTCGTCACCCGAGTGGACGGTGGAGTCACCGAGGGCGTCGACGATGAAGGGGTTGAGACCACCACGCCTGCAGCAGACACTCTCATGGTGACCCTTGCCGTGGAAGCCAGCGATGCCAGGCTTGTTGCTCACGCTGCGGAGTTCCATGGAGTCTGGCTCTCGCTTGAGCCCGAATCGGGCCCTGAAGTTGAGTCCGGTTCCGCAGAAGTCCAGGACGTGCTGCGATGATCCGCATCGCGTTCTCCGGCGCGGATGTCGACCTCGAAGCCGTCTACACGCAGGCAGCCGGGGCCGGATACCTTTCTCTGCGCGTTCCATATTCGGAGGATCCAGCAGACCTGCTTGGACGACTCCAGGGAGGCTCGGTTCCGGGCGTGATGGTGATGGACTCCCGGCGCGACCCTGATCTCTGCCTCGCGCTGGCGGCTCGATTCCACACTGAGCATCCGGACACCGTGGTGCTGCTGGTCACCGATCAGCCCGAAGCGCTCGGTCTTGGGGCCATGCGCGCCGGGGTCACCGATCTGCTTTCCCCGGGGGCCGACCTGTCGCAGGTCAGTCGGGCCCTCGGCAAGGCGAAGCAACAGGCCGAAGCTCTTGCGGCCCGTCGTGCCGAGACCTCGCCCAAGGGTCCGAGCGGCCGGGTGATCACCGTCGTCTCCGCCAAGGGAGGCGTGGGCAAGACGACCGTGACGACCAACCTCGCTGTCGCGCTGGCTCAGGCCGTGCCGCACTCGACGGTGATCGTGGACCTGGATCTGCAGTTCGGCGATGTCGCCACGGCGCTGAGCCTCTCGCCGGAGCATTTCCTCCCGGACGCGCTGCAGAGCGTGGCGACCGGAGACACCATTGCGCTCAAGACCCGTCTGACGCTGCACGAGACCGGGCTCTACGTGCTGCCCGCGCCTGCGGATCCCGCCGCCGCCGACGGCATTACCAGCGCCCAGATCAGTCAGCTGCTGCAGGTGCTGACCCAGGAGTTCCCCTACGTGGTGGTCGATACATCCCCAGGGTTGGCTGACCACACACTGGGGGCGTTGGATCACACCACCGATCCGCTCTTGCTCACCACCCTGAGCGTGCCCGCACTCAGCGGGCTGCGCAAGATCGTCGACACGCTGTCGGTGCTTCAGATGTTCACCGAGCGGTATCACGTGGTGGTCAACCACTCTGATGCCGCCGACGGGGTCGCGTTGAAGGATGTGGAACAGACACTGGGCGTCCCGGTGGGCACCGCCATACCTCGGTCTAAGGGAGCACCCGCCTCGATCAACATCGGGGCCCCGCTCCTGCAGTCACAGACACGGGATCCGCTCGTGAGATCGCTGGTATCGCTGGCAAACATGCTGCTCCCCGCAGGAACCACGCTGGACAGGCGTGGGCGGCTGCGCGCAAAGGGGAAGAAGACATGAGCCTCTCTGAACGGCTGAAAGCGGCTCAGGGGGGTCAGCAGTCCCAGGCTGAACCGGTCCGCGCCGCTCCTGCGCCGACAGTGAGGGAACCTTCGCCCGTCCACGAGGCCCCTACCCCGGTTCCCGCGCAGCCTGTTACTCGCCGGACTGTCGCCAGTGCCCGTGAACGTCCTCCCGCTCCGGCCCGTCCTGAGGAGCCCGACGATGCGCTGCGTCGCCTGAAGGACAGCGCCGCCGCGACGTTGTTCCAGCGGATCGGGGCCCGGCTCAATGACCCGTCTTTGGATGAGCGCCAGCTTCATGCCCTGGTGCGGGCGGAGCTGAACGCCGTCATCGAGAAGTCCTCCATTCCGCTGAGCACCGAGGAGCGCAAGCGGCTGACCGCCGAGGTCCAGGACGACGTGCTCGGCTACGGACCGCTGCAGCGGCTGCTCGATGACGAGACCGTCACCGAGGTGATGGTCAACGGACCGGACATGATCTACATCGAGAAGTCTGGACAGCTGCAGCGGGCAGCGAGTCGCTTCGCCTCTGAGGAGCATCTGCGGCTGGTGATCGAACGGATCGTCTCGCGGATCGGACGTCGGATCGACGAGTCCGCACCGATGGTCGACGCCCGGCTCTTGGATGGCTCGCGCGTGAATGCCGTGATCCCGCCGCTGGCCTTCAACGGGTCCTCGCTGACGATCAGGAAGTTCAGCAAGGATCCCTTCAAGGTGGCCGACCTTGTCCGCTTCGGCACGCTCAGCCCGGAGATGGCTGAGCTGCTGGACGCCTGCGTGGCGGCCAAGCTCAATGTCATCGTTTCCGGTGGCACCGGTTCAGGAAAGACCACGTTGCTCAATGTGCTCTCCTCCTTCATCCCGGAGGGCGAGCGGATCGTCACCATCGAAGATGCGGTGGAGCTCCAGCTTCAGCAGGACCATGTGGTCCGGTTGGAGTCTAGGCCCCCCAATGTGGAGGGCAAGGGCGAGGTCAGCATCCGCGATCTGGTGCGCAACTCATTGCGCATGCGACCGGATCGGATCGTCGTCGGCGAGGTCCGCGGCGGAGAGAGCCTCGACATGCTCCAGGCGATGAACACCGGCCACGACGGATCCCTCTCCACCGTCCATGCGAACTCGCCCCGCGATGCGATTGCCCGGCTGGAGACGCTGGTGCTGATGGCCGGAATGGATCTGCCGCTGCGAGCCATCAGGGAACAGATCGCCTCAGCGGTCGATCTGATCGTGCAGCTCACACGTCTTCGGGACGGGACGCGCCGAGTCACCGCGGTCACCGAGGTCCACGGCATGGAGGGTCAGACGGTCACCCTCCAGGATGTCTTCCTCTTCGACTACGCGGCCGGAGTCGACGACGACGGCAAGTTCCTCGGGAAACCCGTCTCCACCGGCATCCGCCCGCGGTTCACCGAGCGCTTCGCCGATCTGGGCATCACGGTCTCCCCGGGAATCTTCTCCCGCCCAGAGACTGGCACGGTGCCGTGATCGGTCCGGTGATCGACCTCTTCGCCGAGCACGGGCTCCTCGCCAGTGCGGTACTGATCGTGGCATCGGCCGTGGGCGTCCTTGCCTACCTGCTGCTCTCTCCTGGTCCCGTGCGTGTGCCATTGGAGCGCCGACAACCCGGACATGTCCCGAGGCCCAGCGCTTTGGAGCGCGGAGCTGGCGCCGCCACGGCCTTGGTCGAGCGGCTGATCCACCGACGGGGGACCCCGGTGGGCGCTTCGACGCTGGAGCTCGCCGCGGTGAAGCTGCGACCGCAGGACTTCGTATTCCTGGTCCTTGTGGGCTCGGTGGTCGGTTTCGCTCTGGGGCTCGTGCTCAGCGGGGGACTGCTGGGAGTCCTCTTCGCCGCCGTGGTCCCGCTGGGCGCGAAGTTCCTGCTCGGGATGCGGATCTCGAAGCGGCAGAAGCAGTTCGCCGAGCAGCTTGATGATTCGCTGCAGCTGATGGCCTCGAATCTACGCGCCGGGCACAGCCTGCCGCAGGCACTCTCCTCGGTCGCCAAGGAGGCAGAGAGTCCCACCTCAGATGAGTTCGTGCGCATCGTCAACGAGACCCGGGTGGGACGGGACCTCGGCGTCGCCCTGGACATGACCGCGGCCCGCATGGCGAGTGAGGACTTCTCCTGGATCACCCAGGCGATCGCGATCAACCGTGAGGTCGGTGGAAACCTCGCCGAGGTGCTCGACGGCGTGGCCAACACCATCAGGCAGCGCAATGAGATCCGTCGCCAAGTGGCGACCCTCAGCGCCGAAGGACGACTCTCTGCATTGATCCTGATGGTGCTTCCCTTCGGACTTGCCGGCTTCCTCCTGATGAGCAACCCCGCATATCTCGCCCCCTTCACCCAGACCACGATCGGCTATGGTCTGATGATCCTTGCCATTGTCATGCTCAGCATCGGCGGGCTGTGGCTTCGCAAAGTAGTGGAGATCAAGTTCTGATGACCATTGATCCCTTCATCGTTTCCGCAGCGCTCTGTGCGGCCCTTGCCGTGGGCACCTGCATCTGGTTGGCGTGGACCGGAATAGACCCCGTCCGTCGCGGAGCCCAGGCGAATCTTCGTCGCGGGGGAGTGACACTGGTCGCCGCGACGAGCGGTCAATCCACCACGGCACCCAATGTGTCTCTCTCGGCGCTCGCGAAGCGGATGACCCCGGCCCTCGTCGTGCGGGTATTGGACCGACAGCACACTTTGGCCGGACGACCGGGCGCATGGACCGTGGAGAAGCTGCTCACGCTCAAGCTGAGCTGGCTCGTGATCGCCGGGGCGATCAGCGCTCTCATCCTCTTTTCTGGGCCTCCACCTCTTCTTGCGATGATGACACTGGGCGTCTTTGTGGTGGTGTATTTCCTGCCGGAGCTGCTGCTCAACAGTGAGGGGACCAAGCGCAACCAGCAGATCGAGCTTGAGCTCGCCGACACCTTGGATCAGATGACCATCGCTGTGGAGGCCGGCCTGGGGTTCGACTCCGCCATGGCGCGTGCCGCACAGAACGGGAAGGGACCGCTGGCCAATGAGCTGGTCCGCACCCTGCAGGACATCCAGATGGGCAATTCGCGCAGGCAGGCCTTCGAAGCACTCACCGTCCGCACCACCGTCGTGGATCTGCGCCGCTTCGTCCGCGCCGTGATCCAGGCGGACGCCTACGGGGTCTCCATTGCAAGCGTGCTCCGGACCCAGGCAGATGAGATGCGGCTCAAGCGGCGCCAGCGCGCAGAAGAGAAGGCTCAGAAGATTCCCGTGAAGGTCCTGGCTCCGTTGATGCTGTTCATCCTGCCCGTGATCTTCATCGTGGTCATGGGCCCGGCTGCGATCAACATCGTGGACTCCCTCAGCGGCATGTGATGAGTGAATCTCTGCTGGGTCCACTGGTGACGGCACTGGTCTCCGCACTTTCGGCCTGGCTGCTCACCCCGATCCTGCACCCGTTCCTCGAGGAAGATTCACAGCGCACTGGGTGTCTTCTACGTGTTCCTGCAGCGGCTCTTGCAGCCTTGGCGGGCCTCGGCGCCGCGAGCATCGCTGGCAATGCCTCGGAGCTCGTCGCCTTCACCGCCGTCGGAGTGGGGTGCGCACTTCTGGTGGTGACCGATCTGCTGGTGCGCCGGCTGCCCGACGTCCTGGTGGCAGGTACGGCTGTGGCGCTGCTGCTCCCGCTGGCGTCAGCGGCCGCCATGACAGATGAGTGGTCCTCGTTCGGTCGCAGCATACTTTCCGCCGTCGTCCTTCTTGCCGGGTACTTCCTGCTGGCGTTCATCGCGCCGAATGGGCTCGGGCTCGGTGACGTGAAGTTTGCAGTCGTGGTGGGAGCGTTCCTGGGTTGGTTCGGCTGGGCGGAAGTTGCTGTGGGCACGGTGCTTGGTTTCGTCATCAACGGAGTGGTGGCGTTGGCGATCCTGGTCAGCGGGAGAGGGAACCGGACCTCGGACGTGCCGTTTGGACCTTCCATGATTCTGGGGGCTGTCATCGCCGTGATGATGAGCTTCTGATGTGGGCCTTGAGGGGCTCAGCAGCCGGGGGAGTTCGGCAGAAGGCGCTGAGGTCAGGGACGTTTCGACAACGGACCAGCGAGCATGCCGCGAAGTTGCGGGCATGGAAGTGGCCCTGCAGGACGACAAAGTCTCACAGGGCCACCGCCTCGTACATGCGATTATTCGATTCGCCTCAGATGACTTGGTTCACCATCAGAGGGTCTACGTTCTGCGTCTCGTGATCAGGACTCGGTGGGGCGCTGGCGCATGAAGTATGCGCCGGCTCCGATCGCGCCGAGGGCGAGCACGCCGCCGCCGGCGGCCATGGCCATGCCTGCACCCTGGGACCCGCCGGCAACGCCGGTGTCGGCGCCGCCTTCAGGCATCCCGTCCATCTGTGAGGCGGTCAGGGTGCCACAGGCTGCTGGCAGGGTCGCTGCGTTGGGCAGGGACTCATCGAGCTCGGACTGCTTGTTCGCGGCTTCCTCGGTCAGCAGGGTCGGGTCCACGCCGTGGACCACGATGACGCCGGTGCCATCRACGATGGAGGCCAGCACGTCATCGGCGATCTCGAGGTCACGTTCGTAGGTGTAGCTAGAACCACCGGGGAAGCGTTCCACGGCCAGGCCGGAGTCTGGTGAGGTGTCGCCTTCGGTGGTCAGTGAGGTGCCGATGCCGCCGTAGAAGGGTGCGCCTTCTTCGACGTTGATGGCGCCGTCGCCGTCGACGTCAGCGTCGGGTCCGGGGCACTGGCCCTGGGCGCCGAAGTGGATGTGCTGGGCGTGGGGAGGTCCATCCATGAAGGTCTCGGCTGCGCCGTCGACGGTCATGTAGACGGTGGCCTGGTTGCCCTGGCCCTCGATCAGGACGTCGCCGACGGTGCCGGAGTTGTTCAGCGGGTCCAGGCTGGTCTGGAAGGACCAGGACTGGCTGGAGTCAGCGGTGGCGACGCCGTCGGAGGCTCCGCCGTGGTCTGAGTGGGCCATGGCTGGGGCTGCGCTGAGCAGCAGCGCGCCAAGAGCGAGTGTGGGAACAGCAAAGAATTTGGAGGTACGCATAAGGGACTCCTCGTCAAGGTGATGTAGTCGTGCAACTTGTAAACGTGGTCTCGATCACTCCACGTAGGCACTGTTCGGAGCCGGATCGGGATCGGATGGTGAAATCTCAAAAAAAGTTGCTCGGCTCATCGATCCGCTGGGAAATGCAGGTTCCTGGAGGCCTATATGGCTATTGCAAGACTGCAATATTCTCCGCGCACGGAGCTTGCCGGGGCCGCCGACGGCGTGGTCAGCTCTCCGGAAGCCGCCGAGGATCCCTGACCCGCTCCCGCCGCGTCCTTCCAAAAGCTTTGTCGCATCCCTATGCCATGTCCCATCGCTATGCACGGATATAGCGATGGGACATGGCATAGGGATGCGGACAAAGCTTTTGGAAGGACGCGGTCGGGAGCGGGTCAGGGATCCTCGGCGGCTTCCGGAGAGCTGGGACATGGCATAGGGATGCGACGAATCGACCGGGAGCTGGCTGGAAGAGGCTCCTCAGTCCCGATTGGGCAGGATCATGTTCGTCATCCGGGCGGTCGAGAGGCGGCGGCCGGCGTCGTCGGTCATCACGATCTCGTGGCTGGTCAGCTGCCGGCCCAGGTTGATCGGGGTGCAGGTCGCGGTGACCGTGCCCTCGGTGACCGAGCGGTGGTGGGTGGCGCCGAGCTCGGTGCCCACCACGGCGTTGTCTATGCCCAAGTTGACCCGCGCGTGAAGGATCGCGGCGATCGATCCGAGCGTCTCGGCGAGCACCATGTGCGCGCCGCCGTGGAAGAGGCCCACGTTCTGCTCGTTGCCTCCCACCGGCATGGTGGCGACCATCTTGTCCGGGCCCATCTGCAGGTAGCGCAGCCCCATCTTCGCGCCCAGCGGGGTGGTCCCGTGTGGGCCGGTCCACTTCCGGTACTCCTCGGGAATGTTCGCAGCGTCCATCCGGGCGATCCGCTCCTCCTCCTCAGGGAAGGGGGTGGCGCGCCGGGGACGGGGTGGTTCGAGAGCGGGTTCTGCGCCAGGGGATCCCCGGAGGCGTCCGGGTGGCTCGTGGTGGTGGCGTCATGCTGAGAAGTCATGGGCTCCAGCTTAGATGCCCGCGGGCGCAGCGCCCGGCATCTCAGCCGGGGCAGGTCTGGGGTGAACCCGGGGCTCGCGATAGGCTGGAGGGCGTGTCAACTAAGCCCAATAAACTCCTGGTCATCGACGGTCACTCCATGGCGTTCCGGGCGTTCTACGCCCTGCCCACCGAGAGCTTCCTGACGGATTCCGGCCAATACACCAACGCGGTGCACGGCTTCACGAACATGCTGCTCAAGCTGATCCGTGAGGAACTCCCCACCCACGTGATCCTGGCCTTCGACCTGGACACCCCGACGTTCCGGCACACCTCCTACGCCGAGTACAAGGGGGGCCGCGCGAAGACTCCCGAGGAGTTCCGCGGCCAGATCGACCTGATCAAGCAGGTCGCCGAGGGCATGAACATCGCCGTGGTGACCTCAGAGGGCTACGAGGCCGATGACATCGTCGCCACCTACGCCACCCGGGCCGACACCGCCGGCTGGGAGACCCTGATCGTCTCCGGTGACCGCGACACCCTGCAGCTGGTCACCGAGCGCACCACCCTGATGTACCCCACCTCCGGGCTTTCGAAGGTCGCGATGCTCGACCCGGCCGCGGTGGAGGAGAAGTACCTGGTCCCGCCGCTGAAGTACCCGGACCTCGCCGCGCTGGTGGGGGAGTCCGCGGACAACCTGCCCGGCGTGCCCAAGGTGGGACCCAAGACGGCCGCAAAGTGGATCGCCGAATACGGCTCCACCCGCGGGATCATCGAGAACGCCCACCTGATCGGCGGCAAGGCCGGGGAGAACCTGCGCGAGGCTCTCGCCGATGTGGAGCGCAACCTGGAGCTGAACCTGCTGCTGCGCGACCTGGAGCTGCCGGTGGCCCTGGAGGACTCAGAGCTGCAGGTCCCCGACCGGGAGGTGCTGGACCCGCTCTTCGACGCGCTGCAGTTCAACCAGATCCGCGAGCGGCTCTTCGAGACCTTCTCCGCCCGCTTCCCGGAGACCGTGGTCGCTCCCACCCCGACCGAGGCGCTGCCCGAGGTCACCGTGACCGAGGAGGCCGAGAAGCTCAGCACCTTCCTGAAGGCCCACGCCGGAGCCCCGATGGCGATCGCGGTCTGCCTGGACCGCAGCGGCGAATCGCTGACCACCAAGCCCAAGCGTGACGAGGCCGCCCGTGTGGCCGAGGCCCTCGCCGTCGTGCTGGTGCCCTCAGCTTCCGGGGACGTGCCTGGTGCTGCCGATGCTGCCGATGCTGCCGATGCCGCTGATGCGGCAGGTGCCGCCGATGCGGCGAAGACCGACGACGACGCCGATTCGGCTCCCGAGCCGACCGGCATCCCCGCGCTGGCGCTCTCGCTGACCTCGCTCGACGCTGCCGCCGACGCGGTGCTCGCCGAATGGCTGGGTGACCCGGAGGCGCCGAAGCTGGTCCACGACATCAAGGACGCCGGCAAACGGCTGGCCTGGCGCGGGCTGCACCTGCGCGGCGCCGTGGAGGACACCCTGATCAGCGGCTACCTGATCCAGCCGGACCGGCGGAACTTCGCCTTCACCGAGCTGGTCACCCAGTACCTGGGCGTCTCCACCGACCCGGCCGCCTACCTCGGCGGTCACAGCACCGAGGACGCCGAGGCCCCCGGCGCTCAGGGGCCGGACCTGTTCTCCTCCCAGGACCTGCTCCCTGGGGTCACCGCCGAGGACCTGGACACTGCCGCGCTGCATGGGATGCTGCTGCATCAGCTCTCCCAGGCGCTGGGCGAACAGCTGGTCGAGCGCAACGGCGAGAAGCTGCTGCGCGAGATGGAGATCCCGCTGGCCGAGATCCTGCTGCAGATGGAGCTCACCGGCATCGCGGTGAGCCCGAAGAAGCTGGACTCGCTCGACGCGGAGTTCGCCGCGGCCATCGAGGCCTCCGCGCAGGAGGCCTATGCGGTGGTCGGACACGAGGTGAAGCTCGGCTCGCCCAAGCAGCTGCAGACGGTGCTGTTCGAGGAGCTGGAGCTGCCTACCGCCGGGGTCAAGAAGAACAAGACCGGCTACTCCACCGACGTGGAGACCCTGCAGTCGCTGCTGATCAAGACCCAGAACGAGTTCCTGGTGCACCTGATGAACCACCGGGACTCCACCAAGCTGCGCCAGACCGTGACCGGCCTGACGGAGGCGGTCAACGGTGACGGGCGGATCCACACCACCTACGCGCAGACCGTGGCCGCCACCGGGCGGCTCTCCTCGCTGAACCCGAACCTGCAGAACATCCCGGTGCGCACCGCGGCCGGTCGGAAGATCCGCGACGCCTTCGTGGTCGGCCCCGGCTACGAGACCCTGCTGACCGCGGACTACTCCCAGATCGAGATGCGGATCATGGCCCACCTCTCCGGAGACCAGGCGCTGATCGAGGCGTTCCGGGCAGGGGAGGACCTGCACAACTTCGTCGGCGCCAAGGTCTTCGGGGTCGAGGCTTCGGAGATCACCCCCGAGCAGCGGTCCAAGGTCAAGGCGATGAGCTACGGGCTGGCCTACGGGCTCTCCAGCTTCGGGCTCTCCAAGCAGCTGGGCATCGGGGTCGATGAGGCCCGGAACCTGATGAACGAGTACTTCGAACGCTTCGGCGGGGTGCGGGACTACCTCCGTGAGGTGGTCACCCAGGCCAAGCAGGACGGGTTCACCTCCACGCTGTTCGGCCGGCGCCGCTACCTGCCGGACCTCTCCAGCGAGAACCGGCAGCTGCGCCAGATGGCCGAACGTGCCGCGCTCAATGCCCCGATTCAGGGGTCCGCGGCCGACATCATCAAACAGGCGATGATCGGCGTGGACTCGGCGATGCGGTCCGAGGGCATGGAGTCCCGGCTGCTGCTGCAGGTCCACGATGAGCTCATCTTCGAGGTGGCCTCGGGGGAGCGCGAGGCCCTGGAGAAGCTGGTGACCACCCACATGGGTGCCGCCGCCGAGCTTGATGTCCCGCTGGATGTCCACGTGGGCGTGGGCTCCTCCTGGCACGAGGCCGCGCACTGAGCTAGGCCCCCGGGCCCGTGAGCCCCAGGGCTGTCGAGCTCCCCGGCCCCCGAGCCCCGAGCCACCGGGCCCTCGAGCCCGTTTGTCGCATCCCTATGCCATGTCCCATCCCTATGGACGGAAATAGCGGTGGGACATGGCATAGCCATGCGACGGATGAGGCGTAAGGGCCTTCTCGATCTCGTTGAGGGCGCAGAAGTGGAAGCGGCTCCAACCAGGGCTGCCGAAAAGCCCCGAGGGCAGCGGGGGAGCATCATTGTCGAGGTTCCCAGACCCTCCCGATGTTCTTTCGGACGCCGGTGCACTTAGGCTGACCCGCGCTTCCGTGTGGGCATCGCAGAGCGCGGAGTGCCCGAGTGAGCACGGAGTTCTAGCTCCTCTTCTTTGAATAGGGATAAAATTTTCGCTTGCGGTGCCGGTTGGAGCCTGGGAGGACATTGATTTAAAAGGCTGGGTATAGGCCGCACATTGCTGCTGTGTATATTTAAATGCATGACTCTCAAGAACTTCTCCTTCGTCGGCATTTTCGCGCTCTCAATAACGCTGGTTGGCTGCGGCGGAACTGAGGATGAGCCTTTGACGGTCCCAGATGTTTTTGGCCTCCCCGGCGACGAAGCCCGTGACCTTATCGAAGCCGCTGGACTCGAGCCATCTCTCGAGGCCGCAGAGTCATCGGTGTGGCAACCTTCGAACTGGGAAGTCGAGTCCACCGACCCTGAGGCGGGCATAGAGGTGGAAGAGGAGGACGAGGTGATCGTCAACCTGATCCGCCCGGTTGCCGACGAGGATGCTGATGCTTCTGCCCAAGAAGCCGAAGAAGAAGCGGATCTTCAATCAGCGGAGGATGCCGAGCAAGAAGCTGCAGAAGAGACGGAGCGTGCGGAGGCCGAAGCCGAGGAAGCACGGCAGAGTCGAGAGCAGGCTGAGCAAGCTGAAGCCGCGGAAGAGCAGGAACGTGAGGATCGAGTCCCGGAACAACAAGAGAGCGATGGTGGCGACCTCGGTGAACGCGTAACGGAAGCGGCGTTGCGCGGGTTTAACGTTGATTCATTCACCGGTCTCCTGAGTCAGGATGGGTACGACTTGTCGCTCCCGCCGTACTACGCAATTTCAGACATCGAAACGATGTCCGACTCGACAGTCCGGGTCCATGTCCAGGAAGCCATGTTTGACGAAGAACGGGAGCAGATGGGGCGCTGGTTCTTCAATATGACCTGTCGAGAAGTCCCGGAGCTGGACACGGTCGTAGTGAACGACGTTTCTGGGCAGGACAGCAATCACTCTGCACAGGAGTTCATGCGCATGCCGGGGTGCGATTAAGCCCATAAGGTGCGATCAAGCCGGGACCCACATCGATTGACGGAGTCTCGACGATCTTGCTCGTCCCGGTGATCCGCTGGTTTGGTGCCCCGCAACGTGCCCGGGGAGGAGTACGCATTCCGAGCACTGCCGCAGCAGATGCTGGGCACCCGGCTCCGTTTCATCTGTGTGGGGGCATCGAGCCGTCCGTTCCTCTGTTCGTGGTCGGGCATGGCTACAACTGGGTGGTCTAGATTCAAATCGCAGTCTTCGCGATCTGCCGGGGGTCTTGGTGTGGAAGAGCGGTGCTCTAGAACTCGCGATCGTGGCCCGTGTCGCTGCCGCAACCAGGTCAGCCGTCCACCCCGTGTGGTTCGATGAGCAGATGATCACCACCGAGGTAGTAGCAGCCGAGGACCTGGCCTTCCATCAGGTGCTTGCGCTCTATACGGCAGTGCAGTGGACCGCCTACACGGACGACCCTCAGAGTCTCCGGCATGCCCTAGAAGGGTCATCGACCCTGGTCGCCGCCCACGATGACCAGCTGCTGGTGGGCCTGGCCCGGGTCATCTCGGACGGAAGCTCGATCTGCTATCTCCAAGACATCCTGGTTCTGCCCTCACACCGCAGAGCCGGGGTGGGCCGAGCGTTGGCGCAGCGGGCGCTCGCCGAATACCCGCATGTCCGTCAGAAGGTCCTGATCACCGATGATGAGCCTCAGCAGAGGGCGTTCTACGAGGCCTTGGGCTACACCAGGTCCGATGAGTTCCAGGGTGGGCCGATCCGAGCGTTCCTGAGGTTCGACTGAGCACCTCCATATCGCGAGGCGCCGATGTCCTGCTCAGCGGCTGAACAGGGCCCCGAGCCCCTCGGCGGCAGCAGGGTGGCCGGCCAGCCGCAGCGCCTGCCAGGCGGTGACCTGGTTGGCCGTGAGCACGGGAACCCCCAGGGCCTCCTCGAGCCGGGGCAGCACGGCGATCGTATGCAGCGCAGTGTCCGGGATCAGCAGGCACTGCGCGCCGGTCAGGTCGGCGGCGCGGGCGGTCTCGAGCACCCACTCGGCGTCCAACCGGCCCGCGTCCTCGCCGCTGGGCACGTCGTAGGTGGACAGCGCGGTCACCGTGATCCCGTCCTCTTCCAGAAGCTGCACGAAGTGGGCGGCAACCTCCTCCGGGTAGGTCGCGGCCACCGCGACCCTGTCCAGTCCCAGGTGGTGCACCGCTTCGGCGAAGGCCAGTGAGGTGGAGGAGGACGGGACACCGGCGGCCTCTTCGATCCATCCCGCCTGCTCTCGGCAGCCCTCCCGGCCATAGACGAAGCTGCCGGAGGTGCACGCCCACATCGCCGCGTCGGGGGAGAGCTTGCGGGCCCTCTCGGCGGAGGGCACCAGGTTGGCCCGAGATCCCAGGGTCAGCAGTGCGTCGACATCGTGGTCGGTGCTGCCCTCCCAGGTGTGGATCACCCGGAACGAGGTCTCGGGGATCAGCTGTTCGAGGGCGGGGAACTCGTCCTCCGCGCTGTATCCCGGGTAGAGGATGGCGAGGGTGTACATGGTGGTGGAGGTCCCTCTCGTGGTGCGTGGTGCGTCCTCAAGAAATCTACAGGTAGATTGTAGACAATCATAAGAGATCGTTCCCTGGCGCCTGCAGCTCACCGAATGGAGACTACTGATGACCCGGTACCTCACCATCACCCTGGAGAAGCGCGGCGTCACCGCACGGGCGCGACTGCTCGACGACGAGGCCCCGCGCACCGCGGAGGCGGTGTGGCAGGCCCTGCCTCAGGCCGGACAGGTGTTCCACGGCAAGTTCGCGCGCAATGAGATCTACGCCCTGGTCCCGGCCTTCGCCGCCGAGGAACCCGGCCCCGAGAATCAGACGGTCACGCCGATCCCGGGGGACCTCTGCTATTTCACCTTCGAGGGCGTGCTGGACAACCCCGCCTACGGATACGACGCCTCCGCAGGGACCGCCGAGAACCGGTTGCTGATCGACCTGGCCGTGTTCTATGGACGCAACAACCTGCTGATCAACGGTGACGTCGGGTGGGTTCCGGGCAATGTCTTCGCCACGATCGAGGAGGGACTCGAGGAGCTCGCGGCCGCGTGCCAGGACGTCTGGATGGGTGGCGCTCGCGGGGAGACCCTGAGCTTCGCCCGCGCCGAGACGGACTGATGTGAAGCTGCGCGCCGGTGTTCTTCGACCACCAGAATCACCGAGCGGGTGGAGCCCCCACAAGCAGCCGGAACCCCCTATAGTCGGAGTTTCCATCACACCCAGTGCGGTTGAGTCGTCATGGCGCACCTCTGAGGAATGTCGTATTTGTCACGCCACATCATGCGATTTATAGGAGCAGACATGACACCGGAAACCCAGGGCCCGCTGTTCGGCCCGGCTCCCCGCGGCGCGCTCGGCGTCGTCATCCCGTTTGACATGGAGCTCGACGCCGAGCTGTGGCGCTGGCTCCCCGCCGACGTCGATCTGCTGTTGACCCGGACACCGTTCCTGGACGACGTCGTCACGGTGGAGTTCGCGCGGGAGGTCGCGCAGGCAGGAATCGTCACCGATGGCGTTCGCAGCGTCACCGCCGGACGTGCGGATGTGGTCCTCTACGCCTGCTCCTCTGGCAGCTTCGTGCGCGGTCGCGCAGGGCAGGAAGAGCTCGTGCGTGCGATGAACGATGCCGGCTCGCGGGAGGCGGTGACCGCGTCCGGCGCCGTCGTTGAAGCGCTCAGCGCCCTCGGGATCCGACGCGTCGCGACGGCGACGCCCTATCTGCCCTCACTTTCGCTCCTCATGGAGTCCTTCCTCAACGAGTACGGCGTCGGCGTGACCGGCAGCGCGGAGCTCGGGCTCGATCGGCACATCTGGGAGGTGCCCTACGCGCAGACCGCAGAACTGATCCGCCAGGCGGACACGCCCGATGCCGAGGCGATCGTGGTCAGCTGCACCAACCTTCCCACCTATGACCTGATCGCACCTCTGGAGGCTGAGCTGG